>JANQIW010000081.1 GCA_028281945.1 Prochloraceae cyanobacterium PL24a_bin.78 | reverse complement strand
CATTGCATCTTCCAAAGAGCGAAAATCATCGTCTTCTGTTTGAGAAAAATCCATCATTTCTGAAGATTCATCTGTTAATAATGATTCACTTTCTTCTGTCGTTAATTCTTCTGATACCATTGTATCTTCAAAGGATTTAAACTCTTCATTTTCCCCCATCATTGCCTCTTCCAAAGAGCCAAAATCATCCTCTTCTGTTTGAGAAAAATCCATCATTTCTGAAGATTCATCTTGAATTTCTAGAGATTTTTCTTCTGTAGCTAAATCAGATTGTAATGTAGATGACTGAGTTAATAATCCTTGAATTTGAGCTTGATAAGATTGTTCTTTTTCTTGTAATTGTTGTTCTAGATTATTAAATTGAGTTTGATAAGACTGTTCTTTTTCTTGTAATTGTTCTTCTAAATTGCTAATTTGAGTTTGATAAGACTGTTCTTTTTCTTGTAATTGTTGTTCTAAATTATTAATTTGAGTTTGATAGGATTCTTTTAAATTTTCTAATTCTTCTATTTTTCCTTGATAAGATTGGTTAGATTGTTCTAATTCTTCTATCTTTACTCCATCGGATTGATGTGATATTTCCAATTCTTCTATTTGTTTTTTAAATATTTCAATCTGATTTTGAGCTTCTTGAATTTGATTTTGATGGTCTTCATTTAATTGGACAATTTTCTGATTAAGTTCATCGTTATGTCGATTTTGTAAATCAACCGTATGAGCTTGTAATCGCTTTTGATATTCTTGCTCTTTTTGTTCTATAACTTTATTTCTTTCTTCTTCGATTTGTTTTTGTGCATCATTGATTTTTCCCTGCTGTAACAAGAAAGCACCCAATCCACCAATTACTAAGCCAATAATTATCCCAATAATCTCCATTATTTCCTCCAAACATTTTGATTGTTTTTTTGTTAACAGATAAGTTTTTTTAAGAATAAAATAGGTTAATAGTCACCTTTTAAACACCATCTCAGATTCAAGATTTTTTACTTTTTAAAACTTAGGAAATTGATAAACTCTTTTGTTTCTAAAATATCCTTGATCATCAAAATCTTTATCTATTTATATCTGGTTAAATTAGATTTAGCTCAAAGTTTATTAATTTTCCTAAACAAGCTTTAAGAGAAAGTACATAAAATCTAAAAGTGTCTAACTACCTATAAGATTACTAATTGCATTATTTTAACAGGTAAAGCTCCATCATCAATTGCTTTTTTAATTAACAATTGACTTAAACTTTACTTGGAATATTGATACCATTAAATCAAGCTATTTGCTAGATATCAAGGAAGATTTTATCTAATTAAATTTGAGAGAATAAAAATTAGAAGATCTATTTAAAAAAAAGTTATTGATAAAATATGATTAAATGTGTTTAAATTTATCTTCACAAAGATATAAACTTAAAAATTTTTATGATAGATTTACTTTTTTAATAAAAAAAAGAGTTTAATTATTGTTTTATTATTATCTTTATTTTGATAAATTAAGAAAAACTTTTTTCCTTAATCCTAGTATCAACTCTGATTTTTCAATTTCTCTACTCCTCCCATTCTCTCTATTCTTAATTTATATAGCAATCACACGAAAAATAATATTAACTATTCCTTTTAAATTCATCATAAGCAGCATAAACTCCTTGTACATTGTACCAATTTAAGAAAATTCGGGATAATTCTAAAGCCAATTGATTTGAACCTCGATCGATCAACCACTGTAATAAAGGACCCATAGTTACCTCATTTAATCTTCCACCCAGAGAAAGTAAACCCCAAAGAATTTGATGTAACCAAGTCATCTGAATCATCATCCTGACATTCCAATTAGGATGTTTTTGATAAAAAACCACACCCATTCGTCCTCTTTGAATTTCTTTCTCAATGAGATTAGGAATTTGTTCTAAACTAAAAGGAGGATGCCAATGATAACCAACCGCATCAGGACATTTAATCAACTTTAACCCCAGTTTTTTCAGACGCACCCCAAGCTCTAAATCTTCCCAACCGTAGAGAGAAAAGCTACAATCAAACATTCCTGCCATTTCCAACCATTTACGAGCAATAGCGACATTTCCTGTGGCAAAATAAGCTGCACTAAAATCAGTAATTTTATAAGGCTCTGAAGTTGGATTGTCAAAATCAGAGGTATTAATTACCCGCCCATAAGTAAAAATTGCATCAGTATGGAGATTTTGTGCGCCCTTAATTAAAGCATCAGCATGGGATTGAAGAAAACAAGGTGTCACCACTAAATCACTATCAATAAAAATGATGGTATCTCCCAGAGCCGCTTTTATCCCTAAATTCCTAGCAGATGCCGGCCCAGAATGTAATTGAGATAAAGATTTAACATGAGGAAAATCCTCTTGACTATTTTTTAACCAATCTAAAGTTCCATCATTAGAACCATCATCTACTACGATTATTTCATAGCCTTCGATGGGTTTCTCCATCAAGTGCTGATTTTCCAAAGCTTTCAAACACTTGGACAGAATTGGTTTACGGTTATAGGTAGGAATAACAACACTAAAAAACACAATTTCACAAAAAACTCTTAATCTTTATTAGATAATTTAACAATTTTTAAGATACACCAAAGAGGGAATAATGGAAATATTGAGATCCAAATTATCCCAAGGAATCTTTACAAAGTAAACTGTTGCTCCCACAAGGGTATAAGTAATTCTTTTGATATTTGAGGATTAAATTATAAACCAAATCATTTTTTCCATAATTTTACTTAGATTTTTTCCTATTGCTGAATTTTTTTCTAAGGTTAATTTTACCAATAAACTCTAAAATTTTATCATTGAATCTTTATAATAAACAAGGTTAAGAAATAAATATAGCATCAATTATAATATATTTTGTCTTTTTAGATGTTCAATCGTTTAACCAAAATCATTAATTCTTTCAATGCTTCATGCAATTCTCTAATCTCTTGTATATTTCCTCCTAGTTCTATTTTATCTTGTTTAAACTGTAAAATAAGAGAAGCTTTTTTCGTCTTCTGCTGCCATAAATTTTTTTTAAATTCTATTTTATAAAGATCTTCAGGTATATAGTATGTAATTTCTTTACCCAACCAACCAGTACTTATTTTTAATCTTCCTTTCTTTAACTGATATCGTGTGGCTTTGATGCCGATAATTGCCAGAATAATATAAACTAAAACTATGACTATCCAAATAATTAATTGTAATATTATTGCTTGACGAATAAAACTAGAATCGATATTAAAAAGATTAGCAAAAGCAAACAAACCAAGAGTTAAAGCAGTTTCTCCCGTTAAAACATACAAACTTATTTTAAATATTTCCGTCAAAATTTCTCCAGTAAAAAAAGAAATAGGAGGTTTTTTATTAAACTGTATAGTTCCAAGTTGATTTAAAGCCCTTTTAGCATCTAAAGAATCACTTTTTTGTAACTTACCTACTAAACTTTTATGGAGATATAATTCAGACTTACTATCTAGAGCAGAATTTAATAATTCAAAACTTTTACGAAAATATTCACAAGCTGTTGGAAAATTATTTTGTCTTTGGTATATTTCCCCTATTACATAGTAAAGATTAGGATGATCGCAGTTATGTTTAAGGGCATTCTTGAATAAGTGTAAAGCTGCCTTATCTTTTTGTTGTCGAAAACGAATTAATCCTAATTCATAAAAAGCAATAGAACGGATTTTAGAATTGGTTTTTTCTAAATTAATTAATTCTCCATAATATGCAATACTATCTTCTATCTCATTTTGTTCAGATAATTCTCTAGCTTTCGCTAATTTTTCCTGTAATTCTTGATTGCTATTATTCAAAGCAGCCTCCCTAACCCAGATAATTCTTGAACTGAATTAATTTTATCTTGACTAATAGTATAATCTTGTTCAATTTACTTCCCCATTTATAAAAAGTTTTTAACTTCTTCAAAGACTTAAAATGATTAATTAGATTTAAAATTAAATTAAAATTACTAAAACAAAAAACAATTTTGATTATTTGTAAGCTTTAATTTACTATAAGCTACCAATATAATATTACATTGTTAGCAATTATAGTTAAGCAAACGTCATAAACTTTTACCCATAGTATAGTTAGTCATTAGATTCCGTTGAATTTGAAACAGAATGGCTATCAAATCCAGAACCATATTTCCAAGCATCAAACCAACGATGGAAATAATATTGTTGTGTTGGAGATAAATTTTTTGTAATTGGTTGTACTAATTTCCTCATAGGATATAAACCACTATATAAACCAAGATTTAGATAATGAATAAACCAATCTATAAATATAGGGATACCCAATTCGGCTAAAAATGGTAAAACCAACAAAGGATTAACCAATGGCAAAGTTTTAGTCAACGGGATAAATCTAATCACATCTTTAAGAAATGGTTTAAGAACTTCATCTCCTTGTGAATCCATTACCTTAAAAACACCACTCATTAAATCATTAATTTGATTAGGAGGAATGTCTCCATCAACTTTAACACTCATGGTTTTTTGGAATAGCCAAGTAACAGAAATATTCGGTTGATAAGGTTGAAGTAGAGATAAAGCATTAGCCTCAAGAAAATCCAACTTCATCGCCTCGTCAATTCCAAAAGTAAGTCGTTGAAGATGACGCACCATATAACCAAAACCACCAAAACTAACAGGGGATTGGCCACCACTACTATCACCAATAGCAAGAATTCGATTCCAAGGCATTTTCAGAGGGCTTTTGCGATATGCTGGAAAAAATCCAAATAAAAATCTCTCAAATTGTAATTGAGATAATTCTATATTTTGATATTCTGGTAAAAGTCTGAGATATTCATCCATGAAAAATTCTAAGCTAGGACGTTTTTGATCCACATCTAGATAGGTGAACATATAGGTAGTTCTTCCATCTCTAGCAGGAAAAGCTTCCCAAAAGTATTGACATTGATTTTGAATGGGAGTAAAAGAAACAATTAAATCTCCGGTATTATTAACAGTATAGCCTTTAGCACAACTGCCAACCACTAAACACACTCCATCTGGTTGTTCATTTTTTCTAGCCATAGCTACAATAGGAGAGAAATTACCCATAGCATCTATTAGTAAACGAGTTTTTAGAGTTGTTTCTCCTGCTTTAACTAAAACACCATCTGGATGTACCATAGCTTCTGTAAAAGGAGTTTTTTCTAGTAATTTACCTCCAAAATCGAGAAACTTAATTTTCAGTGTTTCTAAGAGATAAACTGGATCGATTCCCAAATTAAGAACATCTTTAACCCAAAGTTCATAGCCTTTGAAAAAGCTAATTCTACCAAATTCATATTCAGTGGCAATGGCTTCTTCTAATTCAGTTGGATTTAAAAGCTCTAATTCTAAGAATACAGTTAATTCGTCACGGGAAATATTCCATTCTTGACTTCGCCCTCGTAAAATGCCTTTTTCAATTAAAGCTACTCGCCAACCAAGTTTTTGTAAAGCCGTAGCTAATAAGATTCCTAATGTTCCACCACTAATAACTATATCGAAATCGAGATGATTTAAAAGTTCCTGACTTACTTTAACCACAGGATTCCATTGTTTGTTGCCCTCTTTTAAAGATTGCCAAGCTTGATTGGCACCTCTTAGTTTTTCTAGGAAATTGCCAGGAGTTTGATTTAAGATTTTTTCAGAATAGCTCATAAATTTTTTTGATTAAAGGTGTCTATTGAATGGCATGATATTTATCATAGCGACTTAATCGCAGCAGATTGACAAAAAAATATTGACTAGCTCAGGCAATCTATGTCAAGCTCTGTCGATGGGATTAAATTAATTAAGCAACATTTTCGAGGAGAACAAATGGTCAAAAGATTTATCTGGGTAATAGTAGCAACTGTGTTTTTTGCTTTTTTAAATGTAGGTAATGCACTGGCTCTTAAAGTAGATGAAAGTATCCGCACAGTAACATTAAACGAGGAAGGAGAGACAATTGTCTTAAGCAATGAGCAAGTAAGTAAAGGACAACGCATTTTTGTTGATACTTGTACTCAATGCCATCTTCAAGGTAAAACTAAAACTAATCCTAATGTAGGCTTAGGGCCTGAAGAACTTGCAGGTGCAGAACCTCGAAGAGATAATCTTATGGCGTTAGTGGATTATTTGGAACACCCAACTACTTATGATGGAGAAGACGATCTTTCATTATTGCATCATAATACAGAAAGAGTTGATATTTTCCCTGAAATGAGAAATTATTCCCAAGAGGATATTGAAGCCGTTAGTGGTTATATTTTAATTGGTCCAAAATTAGATTCTAGATGGGGTGGAACTATCTATTACTAAATTGTTAACCAAGTTATAAATAAAATATTGGTACTTAAACCAACTTAAATTATAAAAAATACCCTTTAGTACTAATTCCTAGAGGGTATTTTAATTATTTTTTTATCAAATATATGATAATAATTCTGTTGTAAAATGATTTATTTACAAATAGATATGATGAAAAAATCTCTTCAAAACTAATCATTTTAGTTGTAACTTGGTGAAATCAGTTCTTCACTTTCCGATTCCAAAGCAGGAGTTACCAGATCTGGAGGTGAAGCTAAATTATCAATCTTATTAATAACTGCGCCAATTAAATTTAGATCTGCTTCAATAAAATCATCAAGAGTGTCATTCAAAATACTTTTTGGTGTAATTCCAGGTCTAGTTACGAGAACAATACCATCAGCTAAAGATTCTAAAAGCAAAGCATCATTAGACTTAGACAAAGATGGTGTATCTACGATAACCATATCAAATTGTCCCCTAGAATCTTGAATTAAACGTTCCATTTCCCCTGATTCCACAATGGCAGCAGCTTGTTGTTGAGGACCGGGGCTAGGTAAAATATATAAATTCTGAATTTCAGGAACCAATTGAATTGATTCAGATCTTGCACCATAGTAACGCAGAGGTTCTAACTTAGCTTCTGAATCCATGGTTATCTGAAAATATTGAGATTGACTTGGCGATCGCAAATCTGCTTCTAACAAAAGAGTACGCTTACCAGCATTAGCACAAGCAATAGCTAAATTATAAGCAGTAACTGTCTTCCCCTCTTCACCAACAGCACTCGTAATTAAAATTACTTTAGTTGATTCTGGGCTAAAACGACGAAGATTACTACGAAAACGCTCATAAAAACCCATATAAGGCGAATTTCTTTCCATTACAAGAGGAATTTGTTGTCCTGTTATTGGAGACAAGCTGATAACAAAAGGTAATTGTCCAATAACGGCAAGTTCTTTTTCTACAAATATTTCTTGTATTTCTTCTGGAGTATGGAGACGATTGTCTAAGGTAGCCAGTAAGAAAACAACACCCATAGAAGCTATAAATCCTAGTGCAACACCTCCACCAATAATCAGTAAAGGATTGACTGTTTCTGGAGGAGATATTTGTAATGGAGGAACAAAAGGCTCTTGAGCAATAGTTAAACCCCCTACAGTTTCGGCTTCAGCCGATTGAGCATCTACTAAAGCTGCCAAAATAGTTTGATAGAGAATTCTTTGACTTTCAACTTCTTGAATTAAGCGAGCTTCTTGAAATTGTTTAGTAGGAAATAATTCGTATTGTAATCGCAATTGTTGCTCGGTATTTTGAGCAGAGTTTAACTGTGCTTCAATAGATTGCTTTTGATTATTGAGAATTACTAATCGATTAGCTAATTCTTGTCTTGCCTGATCTAAATTATTTTTTTGAGAAGTTTGATCTGGTAGAGGTTTTAAGATTCCATCATCACCAATTAACTCAGAAGCGCGGTTTTGTAGAAGCTCCTCATTTGTCTCTAGCTGTTTCCGTAAAGCCACGATATTTGGATGTTCTGGGCGTAAATCTTGCTCTAACGAATACAATTGAGTTTCAGCTTGTATAATTAAAGCTCTTAAATTAGCCATAATGGGATCAGCACTGAGAATAGAAGCAGTATAAGCTTGATCTGGGGATAATCCTAATTGTTCTTCCAAACTAGAGATTTCTGCATCAACTCCTGCTAAAGCTTGAGAGAGGATTCTTTGTTGTTGTTGGCTAGAACTAATACCTGTAAAGACACTTCCTCCTTGAACAGCTAATAAATCTCCTCCTTCTTCGGAGATATATTGATAATACGTTGCTTCTGCTATTGCCAGATTTGCTTTAACTTCATCTAACCTAGATTCCAATGCTCTGATTCTTTCTCTTAATTGGGAAGTATTGATCAACCGACTTTCTTCAACCATTTCCTCCATAAATATTCTTAATATTCTTCTGGCTTCTTCAGGATTGCGCTCGGTATATTCCAATGTAATCAATTGTGCTTGCCCTTCTTCAGGAACCCGAATGGTTAAATTTTTGTCTAAAGCTCGTTTGATGGTGTTAGCACTCCATTGTAATTTCTGGGCTATTCTTTCTAAAGATCGAGCACCTAACAACAAGTTTAAATTAATAGATCTTCCTTGTAATTGAATTTGTTGCCCTGTGCTAGTAAAAGCTGGTGGCGGATTTTCAAATGAAATTGTTCCTGTTGCTTCATATCTGGGTTTACTAGGGTTAGGGGGTGGCTGAAAAGCAAAAGTCATTGAACCCCCTACTATAATTATAAATACAAAAAATGGGACAAAAATATTTTCGTTCAGGGAAATTAAAAAACGTTTAACAATAGGTGGACTCATGATTTTAATAACAATTCTTTAAACTAATGGAATTATTGTAACTTTTAGATTACTCTTTTTCTTGGTAATAAATAATTTGATGCCAATTTTTTAAATTTATTGTTCTTGAGGTGTTTCTTTAAGGCAAGCCATGGCTTTTTTTGATCATCTAGCTGTTAGCAAGTTGTTCCCTTAGAAGCCTAAGTCAATAGTTGTTAGCATCTGATGACTTTTGATAATTTAATCTTACTAATAGTTTTCCTCTTAAGAGATGTCAAAGATCTTACTTTATATCTAGCTATAAATTGATCAAATTTGAGTTAATTAATCTTATATCTTACCTCAATTTTAAGAAATAGAAAATTTTACTACTTCTAGAAATATTATAACAACTCAAGTCTTTATGATTTTTTTTTATAAATTTTTGTTACATTATCTCTAATTCTTCTCCTTAAAATCTGGACAATATCCTTTTTATTTAGAAATCCATGAAAGATTTTTTTATTTTTTACAATTCTAGATTCTCTGAGATATTTTAGCTACAAATTATTAACTTGATCAACTAATAATATTAATCGTTAAAAATAACAATAATTTAGATTTAAGTATTAATGTTTATTTATTCACGTCAATATTATTTGAAGATGAATTTAGAAATACATAATACCTTTGATAATTTACTTTAAAATAAACTCAAAAAAATCATAAGAAAAAATTTAAAATCTAATTTAACACCATTTAACCTACTTACTATAATTTAAAAATTAATTTTAAAAGTAGCTTTAAGTACACTTATTAATAATATAATTAACTTTTACTACTTTTAGGAAAACAATCTTTAAGACGACATAGTTACTTCAAAAGTAGAGATTAAAATAGTATATTATAATTAGTTTTATTTAACCAATGATAACATTACTATTTTTGATAGTAGTCAAGAACTAATATGAGGAAATACTATCTATTTTAGATAAAAAAATTATCTCTAAACATAGATAAAGACTCTTAAAAGAATCCTCCTCCACCTCCTCCATTATTATCACCAAAAATATTATCAAAAAAGTTAGCAAAACCAAAAACACTACGAATTGGTGTTGTAATCGCGTTAAAAGCAGTAAATATTCTACCAAGTAGAGTTCTACTTACTACAATAACATCCTCATCTTTGAGTAAGACATTTTGGGAAATAGCCCCATTAATTGCATCTCTTGAATCTATTCTTTGAGAGACAATTCCACCTTTTTCAGGATCAAATCTAATTAAAGTTATATCATCATCGATCAAAATATCATCTCCAGGTGGTAAAGATGCTATCACATCTAGGAATGTACTCCCATTATTTAAGACTATATTACGAAAAGATATGTTATTACCAACAGGTGCTAAAACTCTAACTCTAATATTTAAAGGAGCAATGGTGGATCGAGCAATAAGATTACGATCGTAACCTTCATCTGTTCCCACTTCTAATCGAGTAAGAACGATGGTATCTCCTCCTTGTAAATTAACCCTTGGTAAAAAAGATCCATTCAGTAAAGGAGTATATAAATCAACTTTTTGCTCAATAACTGTTTGATCCGCTAAAGTTCGGCGGATTACAACTGAACGTAGATCAGCATTGGAAGTACTCCCACCTGCTTGGAACAATACAGCAATTAGGGGTGTTCCGGGGCCTACAGTATAAAACCCTGGTCTGCTAATTTCTCCAAGGATAGTAAGTTGAACTGGACGTGCAACAGCTAAAACGGCGATGGTATCAGGCTGTTGTACTAGAAAACGAGTTCCTAATTCATAACTAATTTTTGTTTCTAATTCTTGGAGAGTTAAGCCTTGAGCAGATATTCTTCCTAAGATAGGTACAATTAAATTTCCTTCAGGATCGATTAATCCAGTAACGTTAAATTCTGGAAAATTGATTACGTTAATTGTTACTGTATCTCCTGGTCCTAAACGATATACATTAATACGATTATTAGGGCCTTCTTCAAAAGGAGGAGGAGAATAGCCTTCTGGAGGAGGATCTAAGACTCCAAATGTTCGAGTTGGCAAATTATTATTATTAGGAGGTGTTTGAATATTATCCAAATTTTGTGATTGATTTTGGTTAAATTCTTCTTGAGATAGAGTACTTTTTGGAGATACTTGAGCTTGAGCTACTAACAATAAAATCGTACTAATTAGGATTTCTCCTATTTTTTGTATTTTAATTTTTTTTCGATTTAGGATAGGAATTAAATTCATTATCAATTATGTTCCAGATGAATTCGACATTTCTTTAAATAAAACAGTTTGAATAGTTTTGGCAATTGATTCAGCCTTGGGTTTAACTGCTTTAACATCCCCTAACGGTTCAATGGGAATCAAAATACTCAAAGCAATCCAAGGTGCTCTTTCGCCTCTCAATTGAGCTTTTTGATCTGCCCAAAACCAAGAGGATGGTTTAAAACTTCCCCCTGTGGGCCAAGCATACCATTGAACTACAGCAAAAGTTCTTTTTTTATTCCAAGCTCTAAAATATCGAGCTTCTACTGTTTTAGTTGTTTTCGATGCCCCTTCTGGTGTAAATCTAAATTTTAAATGAGAAAAAGAATCTGTTTTCCATTTCTGTCTTCCATCTATATCTGTCCACTCTACTTCAGGCTTATTTTTGTAATAAACTTGAGGAAGTATGAATAAATTTAGACTTTCATTTCCCTTTGTAAAGCTCTGAACTAACCATTTTGTTTGTCCTATTTTCACTTCTGTTTGGTGAATTCGTTTCCATTCTGGAATATTTATGCCATTTTTTCTGATAGATCTTAGGAAATTAATATTTTCAACTTGAGCTACATCTTTCCAAGGCAAGGAATCTTTGCTCAAATAATTAGGGATTATTTCAATAGCAATTACCAATATTAGTAATAAAATGACAACTCCTCTAGCTAATGGCAGTTGCTTTACACCTTTAAAGTTGTTCTGAATTTTCTTCGTTGATTTGAGAATATTCATATTCTTCATTTTCTATATTTTTATGATTAACAGTTTTAATTTTTTCTATTTGTTGGAGTAATAATACTATAAAGCCCAACATAATTGCTAAATAAACATCTCCTCCCCAACTATCGTGTAACCATACAAATAGTCTATCTCTACCTGTTCCATGAAAGAAACTTAAGATGGTATTTCGCACAATATTAGCACTTACACTAGTTATGACTGAACCTACCAACAATAAGATGGTTTTTTGACGATCGCGGATATTTTCTGTCCAGTATAGTAACATTAAAGCTGCATACAAACTGGTAAATAACATTTTTAATCCTGCACAGTAGGGAGCCACTTCTACTGTTCTTCCCTGAACAAATATATAAATTCCTTCCACTGAAACATCCATCCCTAATTGCAAAAGAATAAATCCTGCTACTCCTGCAATAAATTTTTGTAGCCACAAGGTATGAGGGGTAATCAAATATGGAATGGAATTTGGTGTAGCTAAAACCACTAATAACATGGGAAATCCTTGTAGCTTTAAGCCTTCCCATCCTTTTAACCAGAGACAAAGTCCTCCTAATACCATTGGAAATGAGATATTTACTAATTCTGGTACTCCTGTAAAATAACAGATTGCTCCTAATAATAATAAAATTCCTCCTAATGGATGGGAATTATCAGGTAATTTATGCCATTTTGTTCTATTTTCCCAAACAATATAAGCTGCAAAAGGGAATCCTAGCAGACCATGGCTAAAATATTCATGTTCGACTCCTATGCTTTTATTCAGCCACCCATCACACCAATGCAAGATTATTGGGGCATATAACATTGATATTAATCCTAGAATGGCATAATCTAGTATCTTTGTATTAAAAAATATATTACTATATGATTGCTTTTTCATCTTTCTTCTTTTAATTTTCAATTATGCTTGAGATTTTTTGACAAACTAATTTGATCTGATCTGATTTTAAACCTGGATACATTGGTAAAGATATTATTTGAGAGCATAATGCTTCTGCATTAGGAAAATCACCAAATTGATAATTTAAGTATTTATACGCTGGTTGTAAGTGGCAAGGAATGGGATAATGAATTCCAGTTTGAATGTTTTCATTACTTAATTTTTCTCTGATTTCATCTCTTTTAAACTTACAGTCATCTTGAATACGAATAACATAAAGATGATAGACATGACCTGAACCACTTTGATTTTCCATTGAAGTAATTCCATAAGTTTCTAAAGATTTCAAATTGCTATAGTATTCACCTCCTGCTTGATTGCGTAATTGATTCCAGTATTGTAAATGGGGCAATTTTACCTGTAATATAGCAGCTTGAATGGTATCAAGACGACTATTAGTTCCAAATTCTGTATGATAATACTTGTTAGGTGCGCCATAGTTGCGTAAGGTTTGCACTTGTTTGGCGATATTTTCATCTTGAGTTACAAGCATTCCACCATTGCCAAAAGCTCCTAGATTTTTACTGGGATAAAAGCTAAAAGCAGCAGCCATTCCCACTTGTCCTGCTCGATAACCTTCTCTTTCGGCTAAATGAGCTTGGGCCGCGTCTTCAAAAATGATCAGGTTGTAAGTATTGGCAAAATCTAATAATTCTTTGGGAGATACCATTTGTCCGTATAGGTGTACCGGTAAAATAGCTTTGGTTTTGGGTGTAATGGCTTTGACAGCAGCTTGTAAGTCAATTAAGGCTGTATTAGGATCGCAATCCACTAATACAGGTGTTGCTCCGGCTCGAATTACTCCCATTAAGGTAGCAATAAAAGTATTGCTTGGTACAATTACTTCATCCTGATGGCCTATTCCACAGGCTTGTAATCCAAGGGTGATGGCTTCGGTGCCGGATGCTACTCCAACTCCATATTCTACGCCACAAGCATTAGCAAAAGATTTTTCAAATTCTTTTAAAGCTTGCCCTAGCACAAAATCTCCCCGTTCAATTACTTGATGGATTGCCTGTTGGATTTTTTCTTTAATGGGTTCGTGTTGCCAAGATAGATCAACAAATGGGACTTTTACTGCGGTTGGAGTTGGAGTTGGAGTTGAGGTCATAAGATCACTTGAAATAATTTACTATGTTTTAACCTATCTATAGTTATGACTCATTTGATACTAATTGCCAACCTAAGATTGTCTATTTTTGATAAAGATTGAAACAATTTTTAAGTTGGACTAGAATTAAGCTTTTGAAGTATATAGGATTATCTATAACTATATTTCTAATCCTGTTTAGATAAGGAATAAAATCATAACTTCAAGTCTAGTTTAAATATTTTAATTTTATCTAAAAAAAGTTTATTTATTTTTTGACATCATTTTAAAATTTATTTTTCTTTTGTTTTCCATACTTTACTAATTTTTTTTTGTTTAATATTGGTTTTTATCTATATTATTTTAATTTTTATGGTTGATTTTTTCTAAGATCCAGTCTATTAAAATAGGATTAACTATTTCTGGAGCTTCATCTTGAGGACAATGTCCTAATCCTTCTAAAGGAATAAACTTTTCTACAGTGTCATAATTAGCTAATTTTCTACCTAATTCAAGAGGTTCCCAAGGATCTTGTGTCCCCCAAAGAATAATTGTAGGACAAGATAACTTTGGTAATAAATCTTCTGGTATTGGCCCACTAGAATAACGAGTAAAGGCAAGAAAAACATCAGCAGCACCTACAGTAGTGGAGGGTTTCATCATAATATCGATCAATTCTGGTGTAACTGCTTCATGACGAACATAGGCTTGTTTAAGAACTTTGGTGACTACTTCAGGTTTAGCTAATTGTTTAAAGAAAAAATTCCCAAAGAATTTATAGCCTAAAAGTTGTTGCATTATTGATGCTCCCATACTTTTATGCCAAGGAATTTGCGATCGTTTACGTTCGTTAAGCAATCTTAAAGAACAATTTATCGAAACAATACCTAAAACAAGATCTCCATAAGTAACAGCTGTTTGCATAACCACAACACAACCAATGGAATTCCCCACTAAAAAAGCAGGAGTGCCAACGACTTCTCTAATGAATTCAGCTATTAACTCCGCCCAAGTTTCAAATGTGTATTCAATCTCAATGCCCGGAGTTGGTTTAGCGGAGGCTCCAAAGCCAATTAAATCTATAGCATAGCAACGACAAGATTCTCCTAATACGGGTAAATTTTTGCGCCAGTGTTGCCAAGATGCACCAAAACCATGGACTAGAATTACAGCAGGACCGGATTCTCCACAATTTTGATAAGAGATGGGAAAACCTTTGAAAGTCCAGGTTTTAGGGGAAGAATTGAGGGTATTAGAGGTGATGTTAGCCATAATCTAAAATATGTCTTACAAATTAATTTCAATAGATATATTTTACAATTTTTAATATTTTGTAGTCAATCTTTAAATTGTTGATAGATAATTTTTCTTATCTTAAAAAGTAGGATCTTGAATTATAAGTTTTTCAAGAACAAGAATTGTGGATTTAATTGTGGATTTAGCACTATAGCTTTGTGACATTCCTAATTACTTCTTTGAGAACATAAATTTAGTTAATATGTAAGGTAGAAATTTTTGTTTTAAGAAATATTATTAAGGTAAAATATTTATGGAAAAAAATCAAACTCAAATTGGTAATTATGCACCAGATTTTGAGCTAAAAGGAATTGATGAAAAGGTTCATCATCTTGCTTCATACCTAAAAACTTTCCAAGGAATAGCAGTTGTATTCATGAAAAATAGTTGTCCTTATGTAGACTTATATATAAATAGATTAAAAAAAATTCAAGAAACTTGGTCTGATCAAGGTTTTACGTTAATTGGGATTAATTCAGAGCCAGCCAAATCTGGATATGGAGAATATTTTGAAGAAATGAAACAATTTGGGAAGAGTAAAAATCTCAATTTTCCTTATCTTCGAGATACTAATCAAGATGTTGGAAACTGCTTTAAAGTAACAGTAACTCCTGAAGTATTTTTAATTGATAATCAAGGAATTATTCGTTACCAAGGTAGAATAGATGATTGTGCTGAAATGGAAGAAAAAGTAGAAAATAATTATTTAGAAAAAAATATTGCTGCCCTATTGCAGGGAAAATCAATTAAGCCAGAATTTATTAAGGCTGTAGGCACACCAATTGAAATCTAGATCAGATCTAGAATGGCCCTAAAACTGTTATGTTATGTGTGACATAACAAAAATTGATACTGCAAAGGAATGAGTTACCAGCGAGTTTTACTGAAACTGAGCGGTGAAGCATTAATGGGTAATCTTGGCTATGGAATAGATCCTAAAGTAGTAGCCGAAATTGCTCAGGAAATCTCAGAAGTTGTTAATACTTCCGTCCAAATTGCTATCGTCGTGGGGGGAGGAAATATCTTTCGAGGTGTCAAAGCTGCTTCGGCTGGCATGGATCGAGCAACTGCTGACTATGTTGGTATGATTGCTACAGTTATGAATGCTATGACTTTACAAGATGCTTTGGAACAAATAGGCATTACTACTAGAGTACAGAGTGCTATCGCTATGCAAGAAGTGGCTGAGCCTTATATCCGCCGTAGGGCTATTCGTCATCTAGAAAAGGGAAGGGTTGTCATCTTTGGTGCGGGTTCGGGCAATCCTTTTTTTACTACTGATACCACTGCTGCTCTTCGGGCTGCTGAAATTGATGCTGAGGTGATTTTTAAAGCCACTAAGGTGGATGGAATTTATGATAGTGATCCTGTGGTTAATCCTAATGCTCATCGCTATGAAAGCTTGACTTATGGCCATGTTTTGGCTAATGATTTACGAGTTATGGATGGGACTGCCATCGCTTTATGTAAGGAAAATAATATTCCCATCGTGGTTTTTAATCTCTCAGTCCGTGGCAATATTATTAAGGCTGTAAAAGGAGAATCTGTTGGAACTATTGTAGGAGGTTTTTGCGATGTTAAATGAGACTGAAAACCAGATGAAAAAGGCTATTGAGGCAACTCAGAGGGCTTTTAATACGATTCGTACGGGTCGTGCTAATACTTCTTTACTTGACAAAATTATGGTGGAATATTACGGTACACCAACTCCTTTGAAGTCTTTGGCTAATATAAGTACTCCTGATTCAACTACTATTACTATTCAACCTTATGATAAGGGTTCTATGAGTTTGATTGAAAAGGCTATTTCTTTGTCAGATCTTGGTTTGACTCCTAATAATGATGGCAGTATTATTCGCTTGAATATTCCTCCTCTTACTAGTGAACGTCGTCAAGAATTTGCCAAAATGGCGAGTAAATATGCTGAGGAAGGGAAAGTTTCTATTCGCAATAATCGTCGTGATGCGGTTGATGCGGTGAAAAAACAAGAGAAAAGTAAGGATATTTCTGAGGATGAATCCCGTGATTTACAAGATAAAATCCAAAAGTTAACTGATAAATATATTGCTAAAATTGATGAAATCTTAGCTGAAAAGGAAAAAGATATTACTACTGTTTAATTTATCGGGTTTTTTAGATTTAAACTATTTATAGGTAGCACAAAAGCTACCTTTTTTAATCTAAGTATAGGTTTAAAGTTGTTTATTATTTCTGTTATAATTCTCTAACTGTTGGTTTTCCATCTATAATTTCACCAACTAATACAACATCTGCTACTCCTACAAATAAGCCATTTTCTAAAACTCCCGGAATATTATTGATGGTTTTTTCCATTAATCCTGGATCTTCAATTTTGTCAAATTTAACATCAAGGACTAAATTCCCTTCGTCTGTGATAACAGGTCCTGCTTTTTTTACTCCCATACGCAATTCTGGAGTTCCTCCTAGTTTTTTGATGGCTATGGTTACAGGGGAAAGTGCCATAGGAATAACTTCTACTGGAAGTAAAAATTGGCTATTGAGTCGATCGACAAGTTTTCCACTATCTACAACTACAATAAATTGGTCTGCAAAAGCATCGACAATTTTTTCTCTGGTATGAGCAGCACCTCCTCCTTTGATGAGATTTTTTTGGGGATCGACTTCATCGGCTCCGTCAATGGCGATATCAATATGATCGATGGCATCTAGGGTAGTTAAAGGTACTCCGTATTTTTTAGAAAGTACTTCTGATTGAAATGAGGTGGGGATACCTACAATATTTTTTAATTCTCCTTTGGTAAGTTTATCACCTAAAAATTCGATTACATATGCTGTTGTGGATCCTGTGCCCAAACCGACAATGGAATCTGATTTAATCCTTTCTACGGCTGCTTTAGCTACTTCTTGTTTCATTATTACTACAGGATCTGTTGCTGATGTCATAATCTCTACTCCTTAAGGTTTTATTTCAATCTATTTTTGTCCACTTTTATCATAAAGACTTATGGTACATCTCTATCAAAACTATGATCAGCAATTGGGAATTTAATCATGAATTGATTATGAATAATTGATCATGGGATTTTCGATTCTTATTTTTAGTTTTTAACTAGTTTATTTATAATTTAGGTAATGATTATAGACATTATTAGTTTTGGTAAAATTCAAATTTAACTTATCATAGATTATCCATATTATAGTTAGAATCAATTTGATTTCTACAATTAGATTGATAGTGGTGTTGCGACAAAAAAATTCTGTGTGGAAAAAAATTGTATTATTATTTTCTAATCTGTGGTTTAATATTAATTACGCAAATCAAACTTAAGCTGTTGAGGAATTGATTATCGATCCTCAATTAATTATTTAATTTAAACTTGTTTTCAAAAATATTGAAGATCTTCTCTTCATAAGATCAAAAATATTCTCATAGAAGAATTCCAAGAGTTAACCGGCAATTGATATACTATAACTCTTGGAAAAAACAATCAAAACAATCAAAACAATCAAAACAAATGAAAATAAAATCAATTACAAATAGGTGAAGCAATTAAAGTAGTTATTTTTAAGAATTTTTTCATATTATTATAATTTGCGATGGAATGAGTTGATATCCTTGCAGCTTCTTACAATCTAACAGAAGCATTTAGTCTCCATTTATAGTGATCTTACGGTTATTATTTATTAAAAATTTTGATCTTTTAAGTCTTGTCATAAAACAAGCAATTATGATATAATCAAAATTAAGCAAATCAAACTTAAAGTACGCAGTTGAAAAATTGTTCGTCCTCAAGATCACTAATTAATTAGATATAAGCAAATTGTTGTTGTTGTTGTTGTATATTGTTGTTAGTGATTATAAGAAAAAACCTAAATACTAAAAACAAAGGTTTGAAACTCAGAAGTGGGCAAAAAAGTTTAAATTAAGATTTTCTAGCCCATAGTTTAGATTAGTTCCAAACTGGGTATTAATCTTGAAGATCTCTAATCCAACAATAATCATGTTGTTATTAAGAAACTAGATTGGATCTATGTTAGAGTTTGTAAGATTAAATTTCATAAGGCGATATTGAATATTGTTTATTTGTTTATTTATTTACCTCCTTAGTTTTTTTTGTTTCATGATTCTAGTTTAACTCAAACTAAAACCTGGTGTAACTGACGCTCTGTTAGGCAAATATTGAATATTGTTTATTTGTTTGTTTACCTCCTTAGTTTTTTTGTTTCATGACTCTAGTTTAACTCAAACTAAAACTTAGTGTAACTGATGCTTTGTTAGGCTGATACAATATGAGGCTTGTATAACTTAATCTCCTTTTCAAGAAAAAATCAAATCATTGTCTCATCAAAAAAATAGCCCTATATAAAAATTCCAAGGGCTGACAAGCAACTGATACTGTCTAACTCTTGGAAGTAAATAAATTAAGAAAATTAAAATAATCAAAACTAATGAAAACGAAATCAATTACAAATGGGATCTAAGGGTAAAAAGGGAAAGAAATTAATTGTAAGAATAACTTCTGATCTTTTTACTTGATCTCTAAATGGTTAAACTATTCTAGTTATTATTGGAAGATTTGGAATTTCTCTTTATTCTGTTATGCAATCCGAAAAGCCCTAAACTGATTAAAGCAATAGCTGTACTTGGTTCGGGTACAACAGCATTAGGAATAAATTCAAACTCGTCATTAACTTCTAAAGTGATATCTAATACTTCATTATTTCCTTGAGTAATACTAGAACTAAAAGTAATGGTTGTTTCTCCTTGATCGATCTCGTCGATAATTTCCCCCAGTAATGGATCTACACTAAACAAAGTAAAACTAGCTTGAGGATTGCTTCCTTCTAAACCAAAAGTTACGCTTGTCAAAATCTCAGAAGTACTGACAATAGTCTCATTGAAAAGAGGTTGTGGCTCTTCAAAAAAGAATTCAAGAAGCCCTACACCATTACCAATATCATCAGCATCTTCTTCACTGGCAAGACTAGCAAGAGGAACATTATTAACGGAGACAAAAGGGTTACCTTCTCCAACTGGAGAGACTAAGATAAAATTACCATTAGAATCTTGCTCAAAAGTTATATTTTCTGCTACAGTGATATCATTAATATTAAGCCCTTCCAAATCCCCGGTGCTAGTTTGGATTGAGATATCTGATGGGTTAAGAATGATAATCTCTGGAAGATTTAGAAGATCAAATGGATCAAAATTTGGTTCTCCGTCGATTCCTAATCCACCATCTAATGTCAAATCAAAAATAATTTCTTCTTGAGACGCTTGAACAGAAGTAGAGAATCCACTAAGAAGGATTGCAGCGGCAGCAGCGGTTGTTGTGATTAGATTTTTCATGGTATTATTATTTCCTCTTCGATATATTGTTGTGTTGTCTATGTTTGTGCTAGATCAATTTTCTTTAAAGTTGAAAGAGATAGATGAGAAAAATAGACAGTTGGAAATAAATTTCACATCAACTCGAACACTATTTTAGAAAAATGATATTTTTTTCAACTTTTGGTTTAATAATATTTACGCAAATTAAACTTAAACCATTGAGAAACTGATTATTGGTCTTCAGATTACTATTTGATAGTAATTTCTATAACTATTAATCAAGTTATTATGCTAAAAAGCATTGTATTTTTTAATTTGAATGACCAAGTTTTATTCTTAATCTTCATCCTCTAAGCAATATTAATGTCAACGAGAAGTGAGTTAATGAGATAAACATTATCTGGTAATGGAATTTAATCTTTTAGCTAGGGTTTGCTGAACGAGTATACAATGATTGCTATACAAGGATTTCAAGCTTTTTAAACAAAAAAGTGCAAAGCTATAACCTTTAACCCTCAAAAACGCGATCATTATCCCTAAAAATTTTTGCCAAATCGAATTACCTCTATAGAAACAAATCCCGATTTCATAAGCTTTCTGGACATCAGATTAGATTTTTGGACTTTTTTAGCAAGCTCTAGCTAATTAAAAAATGCCTGATTTCAAACTACTGAAGTTTATATATAAAGTAATTTGATTTCTTAAAAAATCCCATTTCTAACTTTAAGTAAGTTAAAACCAATTAATCAAGATTTTAATAATGGGAAAATTCTTGTATTTTATATTTCCTAACCCAAAATCTATAATAGTTCCAAGGTAGGGATCTCTCCCCTAATATTTCTATTTCGACAATAATCATGGTCTTACTGTGAAGCCTGATTTAATCTATACAAGAATTTCAACAGGAAATTTGATAAATTTAAATCTTTTTTGTTTCGTTAAATTTTCTCCTTTAGGTGTTTGATAATTGATGTTTGAAGGTTTTTTAACTTTCATGACTATAGCTTAACTGACAAAAAACCGGAGCACAACTGATAAAAATTTTAAACCGTTAGGTCTTATACGACGTTAGGTCTTTGAATTTTAATACATTAATATTGTATTTTGTTGAAGATTAATCATTGTTCAAGATTAATCATTAGTTGTTCAGAACAAAAATACTTTAATTTAAGAATTTTTAGGAAAGTATATTATAACAAGGATTCAAAAAGAGTAATATATTTCTTTTTAAAGATTGTGTAAAGATAAATTAGTATGTATTATTTAAGTTTTTTGAGAGGAAAAGTTCTAATTTTTTTAAAAAAAATCTTGCTCCTATTTTCTTGATAGGTGACATTATCTTTTAATTAGATTTAGAATAATTATTAAGAAAATTAAAAAGTGAATTTAACACCAAAACTAGAAATCAAATTAATAGGGAGATAAGGTTTTACCATGGAAGCTTTTTCACAAGCAATAATGGATTGGGATTTAGATTGTTTGTATAGAGATTTAGCATATATCAAACAAAATCCACTTACAGAATGGGAGAGAACTTGTATACGAGGTTTACTATCAGATCATAATCCTAAAGCAATAGCTTCTGAAATATTCTGGACAGCCTCTGCTTTGAGAACAGAGTTATCAAGAAGACTTTACCCATATATTTCTCAATTGGTTGATGAAGAAAAAATAGCTTGGAACAAAATTTCTAAACTTTTGGCTGAAGCTGGGTATAAATATCCCTCTCTTAAAGTTTTGAAAAAAGATTTATTGAATTTGGATTTTATCTCCAATAATAGTCATGATCGAAATATACCTAAAGCTTCTATTATCATAACTTCTTTAGAAGAGCGATTGAAGACAAAAATCAAGTTAAATACTTCTTCTGATTTAGAAGTAACTACTATTATCAAAAAAGGGGATGAAAGCTCTAAGCAAAAAGATTTCAGCAAGGCTATTAGTTTTTATCAAGAGGCATTGATAATTAATCCTCATATGATTGGAGTTTTAATTAAAATAGCTAGGTGTTACGATAAACTAAAATCATATAAAAATTCTCTTTTTATTTGTGATTTTGCTTTAGCTCGTCTTGAAGAAACTAAAGATCAAAGTTTTAGAGAAAAAAATGAACATAAAAGTCAAATTTATAATTTTTTAGCAGGGGTGTTTCAGGAACTTGTTGAACAAAAATTAGATGAAAAATATATATTCTCAGCTTATTTATTCTATCAAAAAGCGGTATTTTTCTGTCCTTGCGATTTAGTTCCAACATGGAATATGGTTGATTTCTTCATTCAAGTATTTAAAAAGTATCCAGCAAATACAGAAGAGTATAAATATTATGATGAATTAGCAAAATCTAGCTTGTTCAAATACAAAATTACTTTAAAAAATGCTAAACATGATTTGAATTTATCTTCTTATAAGAAAATATTGAATGATTATCAACGAGCTTTTGAAGGTCTTGATGACTGGTGGCAGCAACAACTTGAAGAATTAAAAAGTTTGTAAACCATAATAAATTTATTATACACAATGAAAATAAAATCTTTTTATACCGCCTTAAAACTTTTAATAACTTGGATATTATCCTATATCATCCAGCTTTTAAATAGAATATTTATAAAATTAAATAACTTTGTTTTCCAAAAACAGTTGTTATTAAAAAATAAAAAGCAAAAAATTACTACTAGAGTTGTTCATGATACTGACGAAATCAAAAATAAACGCAGCTATATCTAGTATTTACATCGTTAAAATATCACAGGCCATAAATCTTTGACTTTCACTTGCCATCCTGGGAAAAGTTCAGGGATGGTTAGTGTGTCATTATCTCCTAACTCTAATGGATTAGTATTTTGACGATAGATTTGAATTGTATGGGTATCAGGATCCATGAGTATTGCTACAGTAACTCCTAATTCGATGAATTGCTGGATTTTTTGTTGGAGTTTCTTAAGGCGATCGCTTTTTGATTTGACTTCAATGACTAAATCAGGTACAACTTCCGCATACGATCGAGGACTTTCTTTTAATTTGGCAGCAGAAACAAATGCCACATCAGGAGCAAGTAAATTCCCATTGGGCATGATAAAACCTGCCGAGGAGCCTGTAACTCTCCCCAATTGTTTAGATTTAACCCAATTAGATAATAAACGTAGTAATTCGCTGCCCACTTCCTCAGAAAGATAATCTGATGGACTCATAACAATAATCTCTCCATCTTGTAGTTCAAATTTCAAATTTGGATTTTCACTTTGTAGTTTTTCGAGATCGGAAATTGTTAAAGACATTAATCTACCTCACGATTTTAAGTAATATTTAAGTAACAAGATTGAATTAGTACTTTTAAATAATTTTTTTTTAATAAAATGTTAAAACACTACAGGCCATAAATCTTTTACTTTCACTTGCCATCCTGGGAAAAGCTCTGGAATTGTTAAAGTATCATTATCTCCTAAGTCTACTGGATTAGTATTTTGACGATAGATTTGAATTGTATGGGTATCAGGATCCATGAGTATTGCTACAGTAACTCCTAACTCGATGAATTGCTCGATTTTTTGTTGGAGTTTCTTAAGGCGATCGCTTTTTGATTTGACTTCAATGACTAAATCAGGTACAACTTGGGCATACGATCGAGGACTTTCTTTTAATTTGGTAGCAGAAACAAATGCCACATCAGGAGCAAGTAAATTACCATTGGGCATGATAAAACCTGCCGAGGAGCCTGTAACTCTCCCCAATTGTCTTGGTTTAACCCAATTATGCAATAAAGTAACTAATTCGCTGCCCACTTCCTCAGAAAGATAATCTGATGGACTCATGACAATAATCTCTCCATCTTGTAGTTCAAATTTCAAATTAGGATTTTCACTTTGTAGTTTTTCGAGATCGGAAATTGTCAAAGACATTAATCTACCTCACGATTTTAAGTAATAAATTAAGTGTGTATTTTTTGAATTGATATTTATTTATACTAGAAGTTTCTTATGTTCTATTATATTAGCTAATTTAGTAATTAACCAAGATTGTGAGTAAATATTGTAAAATAAGGATACAAAAGTTGAAGGGCAAGGTAGTACCTCACCCTATTATTTTATCCTAATCCTGAATTTTAATTAGTAGAAAATGAATTTTTGAAATTCAAATCCAAACACCATTGCCAGTAGTTGATTAAATGATAGACTACTTAATCAAGTAAAATTTATTTCTCAGAAATTTGAGTTACTAGAGAAACTTCAGTAGTTTCAGGTTGAGTTTCATCCATAGCTACAGGTTGAAATAATTTAGTGGTAGTAATAGAATCCCTTGCGATGGTAAAAAGAGGATTGGATAGTATACCTGCTAAAGAAGTTGCTACTAAAGTTACAACTAAACCTACTTGTAAAGGGCGCATTCCTGGTAATTTCCAAGTAATTTCAGGATAATTTATAACAGAGTTGGACATTTCTTGAGGTTCTTTTACTACCATCATTTTTACTACACGGATGTAATAATAAATTGACACAACACTGGTGAGTAAACCCACTAAGACTAAAGTATATAATCCAGCTTGCCAACCTGCCCAAAACAGATAAATCTTCCCAAAAAATCCAACTAATGGAGGAATTCCACCTAAAGAAAGCAGACAAAGACTTAAACATAAAGTCAATAAAGGATCTTTCTGATATAAACCAGCATATTCACTAATTTGGTCAGTTCCTGTCCGTAAAGAGAATAAGATTACGCAACCAAATGCGCCTAAGTTCATAAACAAATAAACTAGAAGATAAAATACCATACTAGAATATCCTGTATCAGTACCGGCAACTAAACCAATCATGACGAAACCGGCTTGAGCAATGGAAGAATAAGCTAACATTCTTTTCATGCTAGTTTGTGCTAGGGCAACTACATTTCCTAGTACCATACTGAGAATGGCTAAAGCTGTGAAAATAAAGTGCCATTGTTCTGTTAGTACAGAAAAAGCTGTTACCAATAAACGAATTGTTAAGGCAAAACCTGCTGCTTTTGAACCAACGGAAAGAAATGCTACTACAGGGGTTGGAGATCCTTCATAAACATCTGGAGTCCACTGGTGAAAAGGTACCGCAGAAATTTTGAAGGCTAAACCTGCAATGATAAATACTAAAGCAATGGCTAATCCTAAAGATTCAATTCCAGTAAGATTGTTAAGTTGACTTGAGATGGATTCTAATTTGGTTTGGCCACCTGATAATCCATACAGCAAAGAAGCCCCATAAAGAAAAATCGCTGAACTAGATGCCCCAATTAAAAGATATTTTAAGGCTGCTTCGTTAGAGCGAGTATCTCGTTTCATGTAGCCTGTCATGAGATAAGAAGAAATACTGAGCATTTCTAAAGAGACAAAAATCATGACTAATTCTGAGGCTCCAGCTAAAAACATTCCCCCTAAGGTTGCTGTTAGCATAATGGCGATAAACTCTGCTAGAGAAGTTCCCGATCGCTCTATGTAAGTAATGGAAAGTAAGATACTTACTACGGTAGATAAAGCAATAATCGCCCGGAAGACGATACTGAGATTATCGGAGTTGAAAGCACCTAAAAAAGCCATAGGAGATTGAGCATTCCAACCTGAGTAAAGGAAAAATATGCTAAGTAGCAAACCACCAATAGCTACATAGGGAAGCAAACGAGAAAAACTACGCCCTGCGATTAAATCTCCAATTAAGACTACCATCAAGGTTACTGTGACTATTCCTTCTGGTAGAATTGCTCCTGTATTAAGCTGTTCTAAGATCTGACTAGAAAAATCCATAAGTTAAAATAGAAGTGTGTTCTCGCGTTAATTTTGCCAAAAAACTAAATATATGATACACCGACTTTCTATCTAGAAATTGACATTATCAGAATTATTTCTGCTGGTAAAGCTACACGCAAAAGAAGATAATGACTATGAAAATTGAAAGATTGAAGTAAAGATTACAAAAAGATCGCCCCATGAAAAGTGTTACCCTCTGTATTCCTGAAGATGTAATTGAAGATCTTAATTTTCTTTTAACTTAGTCAACAATTTTATGATCTTAAGATTTAATGACATAAATCTTGAGTTAGATTTACTTTCAAAAGAATCAAAATTATTAAAACAAAATAAGCAAAAATCTTAAAGCAATAGAAAAATTTTAATGGCTATAGAAATATATTGAAATTCATAGAGTTTATGGTTATAGCAGAGCTAATATTGTTAAGAAATTTTAAAATTTTAGGGTGGGAAATCTTGATTTTGCTTAGAATTTGATCTTTGTAAAGGGAGAAGATGATAGAGGTAAATTATAGATTTGATCAGGATTTCTGTTAAATGTTTTCCAATTAGGATCGAAGAGAATAGGAAAAATCACCTTTTATAATTGTAGTCTATATTTAAGAGCATCCTTGATAAAAAGTACAAGATTAAAAAATAAAATGCTATATAGAAAATACAAGGAAAAAATTTTCTAGATTAATCTTAGCTAGGTAATATATTATTGTCAAAATTTCTATGTCTACTCTAGTAATTGTTGAATCACCAACCAAAGCACGTACGATTAAAAATTATCTTCCTAAAGATTACCTAATTGAGGCATCAATGGGGCATATTCGGGATTTACCATCATCTGCTGATGAAATTCCACCAGATTACAAAGACCAAAAATGGGCAAAACTAGGGGTAAATGTAGAAGCCAATTTTGAACCCCTATATGTTATTCCCAAAAAGAAGCAGGAGATCGTTAGTAAACTCAAAAAATATCTCAAAAATGCTTCAGAGTTAATTCTGGCAACTGATGAAGATCGAGAAGGGGAAAGTATTAGTTGGCATTTAATGCAGCTATTGCAGCCGAAAATCCCTACTAAAAGAATGGTTTTCCATGAAATCACTAGGGAGGCAATTCAAGAAGCTCTTTCTAATTGTCGCGATATTGACGAAAATTTAGTTCATGCTCAAGAGACAAGAAGAATTTTAGATCGTTTAGTGGGTTATACTCTTTCTCCTTTATTATGGAAAAAAGTTGCTAAAGATTTATCCGCAGGAAGGGTTCAGTCAGTAGCAGTACGTTTATTAGTACAGCGAGAACGGGAACGTCGGGCTTTTGAGTCTTCTAAATATTGGGATTTGAAGGCGACTTTAGAACATGAAAAACAAAAGTTTGAAGCTAAACTCATTAGTATCGCTAAGGAAAAAATCGCAACTAGTGCTGATTTTGATTCTACAACTGGAAAACTTTCTCCTAAGAAAAAAGTTGTAGTTTTAAATGAAGAAGAAGCTATGGCTTTGAAGGAAAGGTTAGGAGATAAAACCTGGACTGTTACTTCTAAGGAAGAAAAAGAAACTACGAGAAAACCTGCTCCACCTTTTATTACTTCAACTCTTCAACAAGAAGGAAACCGCAAATTAAATCTTAGTGCCAAAGAAACTATGAGAATTGCTCAAAATCTGTATGAAAAGGGTTATATTACTTATATGCGTACAGATTCTGTTCATCTATCAGATGAGGCAATTAAGGCAGCTAGAACTTGTGTTGAAGATATGTATGGGGAAGAATTCCTTAGTCCTAGTCCTCGCAAATATAAGACTAAAAGTAAAGGTGCTCAAGAAGCCCATGAAGCTATTCGCCCTGCTGGTAAGACTTTTAGATTACCTCAAAATACTGATTTATCAGGTAAAGAATTAGATGTTTATGATTTGATCTGGAAACGAACCATTGCTTGTCAAATGGCTGATGCTAAACTCATTCAAGTTGCTGTAAATCTGGCAGTGGAAGATGCTGAATTTCGAGCAAATGGAAAAAGAATAAAGTTTCCTGGTTTCTTACGGGCTTATGTGGAAGGTTCAGATGATCCAGAAGCGGCTTTAGAAGATCGGGAAGTGATTTTGCCAAATTTATCTGAAGGAGATCATCCAGATTGTAAGCAAATAGATGCTCTTAGTCATGAAACTCAACCCCCTGCTCGATATAGTGAAGCTTCTTTAGTTAAAACTCTCGAAAGTGAAGGTGTGGGCCGCCCTAGTACTTATGCTTCTATTATTAGTACCATTATCGATCGAGGTTACGCCCAAATGCGCAATAAAACCTTAGTACCGAGTTTTACAGCTTTTGCGGTGGCAAGCTTGTTAGAAGAGCATTTTACAGATTTAGTTGATACCAGCTTTACTTCTAAAATGGAGCAAAGTTTAGACGAAATAGCAAGTGGCGAAAAAAACTGGCTTCCCTATCTGAGTGAATTTTATCTAGGAGATCAAGGATTAGAAAATCAGGTCAAAGTTAAAGAAAATGAAATTGATCCAACTCATTCTAGGGTAATAAAACTAGATGATTTAGATGTAACTGTAAAAATAGGTAGATATGGTCCTTATTTAGAAACAAAAAATGGAGAAGAAGAACTAAAAGCTTCTATTCCTCCAGATTTAACTCCAGCAGATTTGGATTCCGAGCAAGTAAATATACTCTTAACTCAAAAAGCTAAAGAGCCAGAAATAATCGGAAATCATCCAGAAACAGGAGTACCAATTTATTTATTAGTAGGAACTTATGGCCCTTATTTACAATTAGGAGACACCCCAGAGGGAAAAAGGAAAAAACCAAAAACGGCTTCTATACCTAAAGGAGTTGAGATTGAAAACGTTACTTTGGATATGGCAGTAGGTTTATTATCTTTACCTCGAACTTTAGGAAATCACCCAGAAACAGGAGCAACAATTAAAGCGAGTTTGGGTAGATTTGGGCCTTATATAGTTGCGGAATTGAATAAGGAGAAAGATTATCGCTCTTTGAAAAAAGAAGATGATGTTTTAGGAGTTACTTTAGAGCGAGCTTTAGAGTTATTAGCCCAACCGAAGAAAGCAGGAAGGGGAGGCAAAAAGAAACCTTTGCGAGAATTAGGACTTCATCCAGAAGATAACGAACCAGTTAATATTTATAAAGGGCCTTATGGTTTTTATGTAAAACACAATAAGACTAATGCCAAAATCAATTCAGAGGAATATGTAGAATCTTTAACTCTTGAACAGGCTCTTGAATTATTAGCTTTAAAGAACAAAGGTAAAAATAAATCAAGTGATTCTAATCAATCTGAAAAATCTAGTAAATCTACTAAATCTAGTAAATCTACTCAAAAACTTTTGAGAGAATTAGGATTTCATCCGGAAGACAATAAACCCATTAATATTTACGAGAATCCAAATGGAACTTATGTAAGACATAGTAGAACAGTAGTAAAAATATTCTCAAAAGAGGTTTTAAATTCTTTAACTCTCCAAGAAGCCTTGAAATTATTAGAAGAAAAGGCAAAATCCAAAGCTTCCAAGTCTACAACAAAAAAATCTGGCTAGTATACCAAATACGGTAAAACTACAGTAGAATCTTCTCAAACAAAAATAGTATAGTGGAGAAAGAATCATACTTAATAGACTTCTTGCAGAAGTCTGAATTCGGAATTCGGAATTCGGAATTCGGAAAGGAGAAAAAGTACTTCGAGATATTAGTTTATCTTAAAGTTTTTAAACCTTAATTATAACATAAAAATAGTTTTGCAAGAGGTCTAATAAAATTGGTTAAAATAGTTTTCAAAAGCAATTCAAAATAGGGGAAAAAACTTGGATGAACTTACAACAGCCTTAGATTTAGCAACAGAAGAAGAATTAAAACAGTTGACACAGATTCTTTTTTCCCGTCGATTTAATCCCATAGATTACCTCCAAACTCCTGCGCCTATAGAGATTCAAAGTCAAAGTAGACAATCTTGCTTGGATTCTTTAGAACAACGTTTTCGTTATTTGGCAGCAGATGGATTTACTGTTTTAAAAAGAAAAACCAAGGAAGTTAGTTATCGTCAAATTTTGATTAAAGTTTGTCATTATTTGAAGGTTCCTTATTCTATGGAAATGTCAACCACTGAAATTGAAGGGGAAATTTTCCTTTATCTTTTAAATAAGGCTTGGAAGAGTTTACCAACTCAAGAAAAGCAATGTTTACAAGGTAGAGTTCAAAAAGCTTTAGCTAAGTCTAATTTACCAGAGCCTTTGCCATTAGAATTACAACACGATCCGGTGAATTTATTACTTAAAGGTAGCAGTGCTTGGGCTTTTAGTTCGATTATTAAGCCTTGGTTACTTAAACACCTAGCTAGTCAATTTGCAGTTCATTTTGCTACTTATCAAGCCGCTAAATCGGCAATTGTTAAAGGTGGAACTTTAGCTGCTACTAAGTTTCAAAATCATTTATTACTTCAAGCTGCAAAGAGAGGTATGGTGGTAAATGCTGCTCGTTATGGGGCAGTGCGTGGTGTTTTGGCTGCGGCAGGGCCAATTTTATGGGGTTATTTTTTTGCTGATTTAGGTTGGCGGGCTATTGCTACTAATTATACTCGTATAATACCAGCTATTTTTGCTTTAGCCCAAATTCGCCTAATCCGTGGTGATGAGTTATGGGAGTTTGCTTGAAATGGTTAATATTTTATAGTTACTAGTTACTGATATTTTGAGTAAACATTAGATTAATTAATGATAAGTTACGGTATAATTCTATTTTCAGAGAATAATCAGAAGGGTTTTTCCTTATAATCTTGTTTGTATATTGGGATAAACCCATTTTTAGCTATTTTGAATCGTTAGTTTTAAAATTATTTTAAATTTATCCAAATCTAAATATTGAAAAGAATGAAAAATTCTTTGGCATGGAAATTTGTACTTATAGGAATATTAATTTTACCTTTAATTCCTTTATTAGGAATAGTTGGGTTATTTTTGGCTTTAATTATTACTTGGCAACTTGAATACAAACAAATGATTAAACAGCGTCTGATTTGGGGATTTGCTGTTTTAGCTATGTGGTTAATTTTTACATCCTGTTTTGCTTTTAAACCTACTGAGGCTTTTTTGGGTTTGGCAAATTTTTTACCTTTTTTTCCTTTGTTGGCTATTTTTGGGGTTTTGATTAGGCAGGAATCTCAATTGCGTCAATTGGCTTGGATGATGGTTATTCCTTCTTTCCCTATAGTTATTTTGGGTTTGGGCCAGTTATTTGCTGGTTGGAGTTTTCCTTATATATTAGGTTGGGAATTAGTGCCTTATGGTAATCCTTCTGGAAGAATGTCTTCTGTTTTTATTTATACTAATTTTCTTGCTATTTATTTAGTGATTGTTTTTAATTTGGCTTTGGGTTTATGGTTGGATGTGTGGAAGGTTTGGCGAGAAAGTTTTAATCGTAATCAAGGTAAAGTTTTATTATTTTTAAGTCTTATTTTAATTTTTGATAGTTTGGGTTTGGTTTTAACTTCTTCTCGTAATGCTTGGGGAATTGCTTTTTTAGTTTGTCTTGGTTTTGCTTTTTATTTGAGATGGTATTTATTATTTGTGCCGGTTTTGACTAGCGCAGGTATTATTCTTTGGTCTGCTTTTGGACTTAATCCTAGTCGTGATGCTTTACGAGTGATTATTCCAAAATTTATTTGGGGTAGATTGTCTGATGAATTATATCCCGATCGTCCTCTAGAGACATTAAGAATTACTCAATGGCGGTTTGCTTTAGATATGGGCATTGAAAAACCTTGGCTTGGGTGGGGATTGAGGAATTTTACTCCTTTATACGAGGCTGAATGGGGTTTATGGTTAGGACATCCTCACAATATTTTTGTGATGTTGATAGGTGAAATTGGAATTATTGGGGGTTTTCTATTTAGTTTTTTAGTAGGGTGGATAGTATTTAATGGATTTAAGTTGATTAATAGATTCAAAGATAAGGATATTATATTTGCTTATTGTATGGCTTTTAGCAGTTGTATTTTATTTAATTTATTGGATGTTAGTATTTATGATTTACGAGTAAATACTTTAGGATGGGTTTTGTTAGGAGTAATTTGGGGAAGTATTAATCTTGTTAATGGAAAAAGCCTAAAATCAAATTTAGAATAGGTTGTATGGTTTTTCTTAAAGAATTATAGACATTGAGTCGTGGAATGGGAGAATAGGAGAATGGGGGAATGGGGGAATGGGGGAATGGGGGAATGGGAGAATAGGAGAATAGGAGAATGAGGGAATTATAGAATACTAAAAAAATAAACATAAAACTATCTTTTTAGATTTATCAAAAAATTATATTATTTTTAGGAACAATTTAATGAATATTTTCGATCTTAAAACTTGTTTAAATCCTGACAACAATCAAGGATTAAGGATGGATAATTAATAGTTAACTATGGATATTTAGTAAATACTGGAGTAGGAATTTATGAAAATAATGTTAAGTCAGGATAAGAGTGGAAAGTTAACAGTATATGTACCTAAAAAAGATTTGGAAGAAGAAGTGGTGGAAGAAACTACTACTCCAGAAGGCAAAGTCGTTACTTTAGCAAATGGTTGGGAGTTGTGTTTGGAAGATTATAATGAAGAGTCTGCATTACCTCAAACTCTTAGGGCGAAGAAATTGAATTAATCAATAATTTTTGGTTTGGGATTTGTTGAGGAAGGTTTTCATCGATTATCCTTAATCAAGTATTTTTTTATATATTGATGGCAGAAAAAAGGTGTTGCTGAAGTTGAAAAAAAATCATAACTACTGCCATAAACGCTGAATTTCTCCAATAATTTCTACACTAGGAGGCTGTGTAGTTTTGATGGATAAATCTGTTTGTGCTCCGGGGATATTTTGATTCCAAGGGCTGTTAGCAACAGATTCTAATTTAATACTATTATTTACTGGTCGAAAACCATGACGAATAAAAATTTCTTGCTGCTCTTTTTCTATTAAAAAATCGATAAATTTTTTAGCAGCTTTAACTTCAGTATTATCGACATCTCGCCTAACAATTGCAGCAGTAGCAACGGTTTCTATGGTGGGATTTAGATAATAAATTCTGTAAGCTTTATTTTGATTTACCTGTGCTTGAGACCATCGATATAGGGCAATACTTTCATAAACTGTGGCGATATCGGCATCGTTGGGTCCTCGTGCGATAAATTCTTGTAATAAGATATCTGTCGATCGAGGTGGTTGATATACAGAATTTTTAATGAGGGAAAATAAACTTCTAATTTTGGGGCTATTAATATTACTAATTGAGAGATTATTAACTCCCAATTCATCTTGTGCCCATAGACTTAAAGTTAATTGTCCACTATTAGAGCGAGTGGGATTTGTAGTAACAAAATCAAAGCTACCCCAATTATTTTTACCACCAATATTATCCCAACTTCTTTGCTTCATTGCTTGTTCTATTTTATTCCAATCAAAATTATTATCAGGAAATAAAACTGCTGCTCTTTCTTCCCAAGCTATAGCTACTAAAATAGTTTTAGCAATTGGTGTAGGTTGTTGGTAAAATGGTTCGGAATTTTCTGTAGCTTTCCATCTTGTTTCTAATTCTTTTAAAATTACGCCATTAGCTGGAATTAAGACAGTTGGTTTAAAATCATTGTTATCATCAACATAATTATTAATAATATCTTGAGAGCCTTGGATTTCTATATTTATATCAATATTGGGATTAACTTCTTCAAATTTATCTTCAATTATTTCTAAGGTTTCTTTTAATTCACTTCCGCTAACTATGGTAATTTTTTTTTGTGTTGTTGGTAATGGAATATAGGTTAATACTAATGCAGCTAAAACTATTCCTAGAGAAATAATAGTATTTTTTTGTTTAGATGGTGTCATTTTTCTTTGGGAATATTTTTTCAAATATTAATGTTTTGAACTTACTTTTGAGATTGATTATATTGATTACATTTGTCGATAAAAAGTCCTTAAATAAGGTATAATATAGATTTAAAATGCTATACAAAAAATAAAAATATTAAAGCAACAATAGGTGACAATATTCTGGTAATTTTTTCCATTCTAAGCAAATAGTAAATCCATGTTTTCTTGTAAAGTATTTAAATCACTACTTAAGCTACGTAACTCATTTATTGCATCAGAATTATCTAGATTAGAAGTACGAAGTTTAACTTGCAATTGCTGTAAAATGCCAGCAGATTCAATAATTAAACTTGATAAAGAAATTATTTGAGCTTGACGGGCATCTTCTCCTTGTTTTGCTAATTCAATATTTTTCTTAATACTAGTTGCTAATTGGTCAAATTTTTCTTTGGCAATACCAGAAGCTTTTTTTTGTTTTGCTTCTATATCTGTCAGTTTTTGTTCCAATTGTGGAACTGATAATAAGGCATTTTTTCCGTATAAACGACGGGATAATTCTTCTATTTTTTGTGGCAATTCTTTAGCACTTTCACAGGAAGATTGCACTAGAGATAATAATTCTATTTGATGAGAAGCTGTTAATAATTTCTCTGATTCTGCCCAAAGATTATCTGCTTTTTCTACTACTAATTGAGCTTCTTTTTTAATAGATTCTAATTCTTTTACTAAATCAGGATTGCCTAAATCATCAATTTCAGGCTCTTGAAATTTGAGATAACTTGCCCCAGCTAGAGAAATTCCTGCGCTAATTGGTAGCATAATAAAACTGGGTAAGCGCACCAATTTTACACTAACAAATAAAACAATTCCACCTGTTAAAATAGCTAAAGGATAACGAAGAGGATTAGTTAATTGGATTGATTTCATGATTAAAACTCTACTTGTAAATCTGCCATTAAATTAGAGATTGTTTCAGGATTTCCCTTACGATAATAACCTCCATTAATTTTGGCAATTTGCTTTAGGGCATCAGCATTAAAATCTCCATCTTTACCATAACCTACAGTAAAAAAAGAAATCCTTTGATCAGAAGAAAAACCACTTTTTTGTAACTCTTGAGATAATTGATTTAAATTAATCTTGGAACCAGAATCTTCTCCATCTGTTAACACTAAGACAGCATTAATAGCATCATTTTGTTGATTTTGAATTAGCCAATTACGAGCATATAAAGCAGTATCATAAAGTGCAGTACCACCTTGGGCTTTAAGACTACTAATAAAACGAATTCCTTTTTCTTTTCCTGCATCAGTGCCATCAATAATTACTGGCTCATTAATCTTAGAATTAAAACTAATTAAGGCAATTTTTTCTTTATTACCAAGATTATTAATATAATTTAGCAAAGTATTTTTAACTGCGGTTAATTTCCTTCCTGACATGGAACCTGAAGTATCGATCACTACTGCTACTTGAGATGGTTTTTTAGCAAATTGCTGCCAACTTTTGAGCATTGCTTCTACTACTTCGGGCTGGGGAGGGCGATAAGATTCATAAGTAGGATTAGGATTTACACCAAATTGAGCAGAAAATTTTCCTCCTAATGATACTTCTGGTATCCCTGGGCGTAAGCCTAATTCCGATGCTAGTTGTTGAATTTCAGGTGTTCGTAAATATTCTATGATTTCTTCGGCAGCTTCTCTTTCTTCTTCACTTACCCAAGGTGCTTTTGGTAAAATTGCTCGTTTGTTAGAACTAAAGGTTGCTTTTGGATAAATGGCTTTGTATTTCTTATCGGTGGAAAAGTTACTATTAGCTTGAATAACTAATGATTCATATACTGACCCTACAGATGCCCAAAATGGCCCATTTTCTACCATAGATTTAGCTAAAGTTCCGGTAGATTTTCCATAACGAGTGATTTTACTTTGAATTTTACTAACTTCACCTTGATATTTTTCGATATCTGCTATAGTTAAATCTTCAGGAGGTTTACCTGCAACGGAGGCAAATTGAGCTACTAAGGTTTGTAATCCGGAATTAGAACGAGTAGGAGCAGTATGCACATAATTTATAGGTAATGGTGGAGCATTTTCATCTAAATCTTTATGGTTATTTGCTTTGGTTAATGAAACATAAAGGTTATCAACTTTTTCTAAACCAGGTGCTAAATCGGTAGTTGTCATAAACACCATGGGACTATAAGTTAATAAAGGGGAATCTGTTATTTCAGGTATATAATTTTTTCCCGGAAATAACTTATTCATTTGGAAAATAAACTGACTTTGATAGATTTCCCCATCTACCGATACAAGAGTAGGAAATTGTGGAGAATTTTCGGAAACTGCGCCTTGCTTATATTGTTGTGCTAAATTTAATACTGTATTAATAACATCACCACTACCTTTAGCTTCACAGGTTAAGTGAAATGATGTTCCATTATCTAGTTTAGGATTAGTTTTGTTAAATTTTTGTGAGGCTTGGTTGCAAAATTCTTTGAGATCACTCCCTAGTAAAAATTTCACTTCAAAGCCCTTAGGTGTATTATTTGAATTAGAAAAATTGTTGGAATTTGTGTTTTGATTATTGCTAGTACAAGCATTAACTAATAATGATAAACTCAAAATTGGTAAAACTTTACTAGTAAAACGTTTAAGATAAGAAAGATTTTTCATGATTTTATCTGTTTTTCCAACAAATTGAAATTAATTTTTGTTAGCGATCAAATTGTTTTGAGTTATATTTTGAAGAAATTATTTTAACAATAATCTTCCTTCTTTAATATTTTAACTATTTTTTTCAATTTTTTGCCAATCTAAGGCTGAAATTTTCCAAAAGCCATGATTGCGCCAATATTGCTCTTGTAAAGCATTATTTAAATCGTCTGAATTAATCATCTGATTTTCTAAGAGTAATTCTCCTAATTTTTTCTCTTTCTGGAGTTGACTAGAGATTACTTGTTCTAATTCAGGGCTAGAAATTAATTGTTTGCGAATTAAGATTTCTCCTAGTTTCATCAAGTTCACCTCGTAATTATATTTCATTAAGATTACTTGTTGTGCTTTCCCTATTTTATCCAAAAAAATTAAATTTGTTTATCAAAACTTTATTAAAATCCAAGTATAAATTCTGATTAACACTGTATGTAGGGTAAGTTTTTATAATTAACACTATTTATAGTGCCTTTACCTTGATCTTGTTTATATAAAGAAATGTGGAAGGTTTTAAAATGAGGACATCTCTGTAGTATGATTTTGATACAGTTTCCTATGGAGAAACTAAGTAGAAACTTCCAAGGAGAAAAATAATGAAATTCGGTAATCTTGCTAAAATAGCTGCTGGGGTAGCAGGCGCGGCGGCTTTAGGCTATGGCACGAAGAAAGCAATCGATTATTTTCGCAATCGCGATAAAGAAGAGCCAGCACTTCCTCCTGAAGAAATTAATGAAGAGGAAGAGGTAGAATTAGGTGGAGACGAAATAGCCTATGTTACTGTAGAGCCTGAATCGGTTCAAGATTTCCTCGATCGAAGTTTTGGCAATGCAGGACGTTATGTGCCAACTCGCGCTCCTAAAATTTTTGAGTATCAAGAGCAACAATATATGGTGATTTGGGCTTACGATAATGAGAAGGAAAAAAATCAGTTGTTAGCCTTTAAATATACTGATGAAGGAAGGAGTATGGTTGCTAGTGTAGGATATACAGCAGATGCAACTGATTACAATATTAATTTGGATGATACCAATTTAGCCATTGAAATTGAAAGTAATGGGGAACAAATTACTTCTGGACAAGGAAATACTGATGGAACAGAAGCAGTTGATATTGTTCCTGTAGGTTAATTTATTATTTGATTACGGGAAAATACCCAGATGAATATGGATTTTCTTTAATTGTTTATCTCTATATTTTCTGGGAATTTATTGTATCTACTGTAATTTCTATAAGTTAAATTATATTTATTTTGTCTTAGATAAGATATAATATTTATTTTTTAATCAAAAAAAACTATAAAAGTATTTATAATGATGACAGATTTTAACTAAATGATTTTAACTTTAAATTAAAGGTAAAAAACAATGATTTTTATGATAAAATTACCTGAAGTAAATTCTACAATATAAGCTATTTTGTTTTCAATGAATCAAATTATTCCATTCCATCCTTTCTTAAAAACATCAATTTCTTTCTTTTATAGTCTTTGGAAATTTTCTCGCCCTCATACAATTATTGGTACTAGTTTGAGTGTATTAGCTCTTTATTCTATTGGATTAGCTATAACCCAAACTTATCCTACAACTAATAATATTATACAGCTATTAGGAACTTGGTTTGCTTGTTTACTTGGTAATATTTATATTGTGGGATTAAATCAAGTTGAAGATATAGAAATAGATAAAATTAATAAGCCTCATTTGCCTATTGCGGCAGGAGAATTTAGCAAACAAAAAGCTCAATGGATTGTTAGTATAACTGGAATATTAGCATTAGTTTTATCAGGGTATTTAGGAATTTGGTTATTGGCAACTGTAAGTATTAGTTTGGCAATTGGTACCGCCTATTCTTTGCCTCCAATTCGTTTGAAAAGATTTCCTTTTTGGGCAGCTTTTTGTATTTTTACAGTGCGAGGAGTAATTGTTAATTTAGGCATCTTTTTACACTTTAGTAATAAGTTGGCAGAAAGTAAGTTTTTACCTTTAGAAATTTGGGCTTTAACTTTATTTATTTTAGTATTTACCATTGCTATTGCTATTTTTAAAGATGTGCCAGATATGGAAGGAGATAAGGAATATAACATCTCTACTTTAACTATTTTATTAGGAAAATCTAATGTATTTAATATCGCTCGTTGGATTATTTCTGTCTGTTATTTAGGCATAATTTTAGCTGCTATTTTCTGGCTTTCTCAAGTTAATAATTACTTGACTATATCTACTCATTTAATATTATTAAGTTTGCTTTGGTGGCGATCATTTCAAGTTAATTTAGAGGATAAAAAAGAGATAGCTAATTTTTATCAATTCATTTGGAAACTATTTTTTTTAGAATATATTCTTTTTCCCATAGTCTGTTTTTAATTGTCAATTTTTAATTATCAACTATTAATTGTTCATTGTTATAACTATGTCTCAAATTTATCAAAAAAAATCTTTATCCACAAAATATCTCAAAGAGAATATCACAAGCTCATTTTTACCTCAACCGCCAATTCTTTCTAGCGTTAAAGCAGGCTGGGATAATCTATTTTTAGAATATCATTATCAACCTTCTGGAGAGCATTCAGAAATTGTTCCTTCAGGACATGGTATAGTTGTTTTTACCAATGTTGAAAAGGAAAATTATGTTGAGCGCATTGTGGATGAAAAGCATTATCAATATTCAGTGAAAACAGGAGATATTCTATTAATTCCTGCTAATGTAGGAGTTACAGGAAATTGGCAAGGATATACTGAATTTATTATGTTAGGATTTGATCCTAATTTTTTTAGGCAAACAGTAGATGAATCTGAGGGTAAACAATCTATTGAGTTAATACCTCAAATAGATATTTCTGATCTTCTCATTCTACAAATGGGATTAGCACTGAAAAAAATTTTAGAAAATTATAATAATAGTAGTCATCTTTACCTTGATACTATGACAAATGCTTTAGCAGTTCATTTAATGCAACATTATGGAATCAAAAAGCCTTTAGAAAAACAATATAGTAGTGGTTTATCTAGAAAACAATTAAAAGAAATAACTGATTATATTAATGCAAATCTAAATCAGGATTTGAGATTATCAGAATTAGCAAGCTTAGTTAGAATTAGTGATCATTATTTTATAACTTTATTCAAAGAATCTACTGGATTAACTCCTCATAAATATGTAATTAACCAAAGAATTACCCGTGCTAAAGAATTACTATCACAAGAAAAAATGACTATTGCAGAAATTGCTCATACTGTAGGTTTTGCTAACCAAAGTCATCTGAATTTTCACTTTAAACGTATAGTTGGAATAACACCCAAAAAATTTAGCAAGAATTTATAAAAAATCGGAATAATCTACAAGACAATACAAAGCAATTGTTTTTACCATTAAATTATCAAGAAAAATCAAGTAAACAATTATCGAAGAAGATTAGGTGAATATATGACTACAGTAACTTCATCTCCAACTAATCCCAAACTTCCTAATATTCATAAAACTCCTGCCTTAATCCAAGTAATTCAAGCAATGTTCGATCAATTTGGGTTATTAGAAAAATCTCAGAAAAAGTATGGGGATATTTTTTATACTCGAAAATCTTCATTATTACCACCATTTGTGATTTTTAGTGATCCTAAAGCTATAGAAAAATTATTCACTGCCGATCCCAATTTATTTGAAGTAGGTGAACAAACCAGTGTACCCATCAGAATTTTACTGGGAAGTAACTCTTTAGTTGTTCTTAATGGATTGGAACATAAAAGACAACGTCAATTATTAATGCCGCCTTTTCATGGAGAGAGAATGAAAAAATATGGTCAGACTATTATTGATATCACCGAAAATGTTATTAATCAATGGCAAGTTGGTCAATCTATTTGCATTCGTGATTACACTCAAGAAATCTCTTTACGGGTTATTCTTAAAGCAATTTTTGGTTTAGATGAAGGTAAACAATATAATGAGCTACAAGAAAATTTAGTTTCTTTATTAGAAATCTTTAATTCTCCTTTAAAATCTTTATTTTTATTTTTACCACCATTACAAAAAGATTTAGGGTTTCTAACTCCTTGGAGAGAATTTCTTAGGCAAAAGCAGACTATTAAGGATCTTTTAAATACAGAAATAAATTGCCGCAAAAATAACCCAAACACTTTTGGGGAAGATATTCTCAGTTTAATGATTTCTGCAAGAGATGAAAATGGCCAATCTATGAGCAATGAAGAAATACAAGATGAATTAATGACAATATTATTTGCTGGTCATGAAACAACTGCTAATAGTTTAGCTTGGTCAATGTATTGGATTCATTATATTCCAGAAATAGGACAAAAATTAATAGCAGAATTTAATTCTTTAAATGGAAAAACTTCACAAAAAGATTATAATTCTATTACTAAATTACCATATCTTAGTGCAGTAATTTCAGAAACTTTAAGACTTAATCCCGTTGTTGTATTTATTAACCGTCAATTAAAACAACCTTTTGAATTAATGGGATATACCTTTGAAGCTGGAACTTCTCTTTTGCCTTCTATTTATTTGACTCATCAAAGACCAGATATTTATCCCCAACCAAAGGTATTTAAACCAGAAAGATTTCTTGAAAAACAATTTTCTCCTTATGAATATTTACCTTTTGGAGGAGGAAATCGTCGTTGTTTGGGTTACGCTTTTGCTTTATTTGAAATGAAATTAGTATTAGCAACCATTTTATCTCAGGTAAAATTGGAATTATTGGATAATCACCCATTGAAATCAACCCGTCGAGGAATAACTTTTTCTCCTGCTGGTGGGGTGAGAATGAAGGTTAAGGCACTAAGATAATTCAATTGAATACTAAATATTAATTATAGCTGAGTCAATTAAATCAAAACCTTCTTTAACACTTTCAATTCGAGATAACTTATTGCGTAATTCAGATGCTCCAAAAAAACCTTTACAATACCATCCTAAATGTTTCCGAGATTGTATTACTCCTCGATAACCTTTATATTCCCATAAAGCCTGTAAATGCTCTTTGGCACAATCCATAATTTCCTTCAAAGTAGGTTTAGGTAATAATTCTCCTGTCTTTAAAAAATAATCAATTTCTCCGACTAAAAAAGGATAACCTAATGTACCACGAGAACACATGACTCCATCAGCCTTGGTTAATTCTAAACATCGTACTGCGGCTTCTGGTGAGAAAATATCTCCATTAGCAATCACGGGAATAGAAAGAACCTGTTTTACTTTAGCAATCCACTCCCATCTTGCTTCACCATTATAACCTTGAGCACGAGTACGTCCGTGTAATGTCAACATTTGTGCTCCTGCATATTCCATTCTTTGGGCAAATTCGAGAATATTGATTTCCTTATCGTTCCAACCTATGCGGGTTTTTACTGTTACAGGAATATCTACGGCGTTGGCTACTTCTTTGACAATGGCTTCTGCTATTTCTGGTTGCCGCAATAATGAGGAACCTCCTCCTTTTTTGGTAATTTTATTCACTGGGCAACCCATGTTGATATCAATGGTTTTTGCACCTTCTTTTACTGCTTTTCGGGCGGCTTCTGCCATGAAGTCTGGGCGACAATCGAATAGTTGTATACTGATGGGTTGTTCGTTGGGATCGATTTCCATGATTTGGGGTATTTCTTTTAGATGGTGAATTTCTTTGGCACTGGCCATCTCAGTATATGTCATGGATTCTGGAGCATAACGTCGGACTAATTTCCTAAAGACTTTATCTGTAACTCCAGACAAAGGGGATTGTAAGACACGACTATTTATTTGTATTTTACCTATTTTTAAAGGTTTTGATAGGTTTTCTTGGATTTCATTAGATAATTTTAGCATTTTATTAAAAATTTATTTATCAAATAGGTTTTAAGATAATGATTATTATCACTAAATCATGGGTTTTAATTTATTTTTTTCCCAAGAGTTCTTGGATTAACCAATAATTTTGATCTTGTTTTACAAAAGTAGCGACAGCTTCTGATAAAGAGACTTCTAAATCTCCTTGATTGATATCTACAATCATTTTATAAATTAATTCAAAATTTACTCGATTAGCAAAATTCATAGTCATAAATATACCATTTTTAGTATAATTTAATTTTTCAATTTCTAGTTTTCCTACTTTACTTTTAATAATTCCTTCTCTTTCATCTCTCAATAAATAAAATTTGATTTTAGGATAGGATATAACTAATTGATTAAAATTTTTAATCCTAGAAGTGAAAGAAGTTCCGCTTATATGGAGAAATGCTATTACACATTGTACATCATTGTTAATGATTAAAAAATGAAGTGGTATTACTTTTTTTCCTAATGCTAAATGATCCATTTCTATGTTTGAATCATATTCTTGGAAAGCTTTTATGATTGTAAATAGTTTTCCATAATCATCATCATCTGTAATAATATGAGGTTTAGAATAATCTTGTTCTAAAATTTGTTTATTTTCTTCTAAATAATTAGTTATAATTGGCTTTTTAAAATTAAGATTATCTACTCCTGAAGATAAAAATTCATTACTAACAAAAGAGTTTTCTATATTTTTTGTATTTTCTAAATTATTTGAATCTAGTAAAGAATCTGTAGACGGATTTTCACCAATTAAAGAGGAACAAATTTTAGATATTTGAGAGATAGCATTTTCTAATTTAGTTAATCTTTCTTCTACTGAAATAGTTTTTTGAGGATTAAGATTAGATTTTCCTGAAGGAATATTAATAAATTTAGAACGATAATAATCTGACGCTTTATTTATTACTTTTCTAATTGAAGGTTGTTCTAATATAATTTGTAATTCTGAAGGAGTAAATAAATTCTCTAATTTAACATTTACTGTTTCGCATTTTTGAGCCAAAATCTTAGTTAAATTTTCATGAGAAGGACGATTTAAAATAATAGAATTGGCAGATAATCTATCTGTAACCGAGGCATCAAAAGAATTCTGAAACTTTTGCCAACGATCAGGAAAAAGATTCACTATAATTAAAGAATTAGGAACTTGGGTTAAAATTTCCCTCACTGCATTCCCAAAAGAAATTAAAAGTTCTGGATAATGAATTAAATATTCTAATTGATCGAAAACAATAATTAAAGGTTCATCTAAAGTAGACAGTTGCCCGAATAAACGAATAGCTTCTAATGCAAAATCTTCTTTGCCTAAATCTTCCTGCCAATTATTTAAACCAATTTCTTGGCAAATGTTACTATCTAATTCACTTCCTGCTAACCATCGTCTTACCTTATCTTTATAGTTAATTCCTGCCGTGGGATTATCTTTATAACTGCAAAATTTAATAATTCCTTTAAGAATATTAGGTGCATAACCACTAGCCGAATAATTATTTGCCCACCATTGAGTTATTTTAGTCTCTATATATTTCCATCCATCTCGATTTTTTTGAGTTCCTTCACTTCCTAATCGCTCATAAAGTACCAAATTATCGTTTTTAAGTGTTTGAATAAAGTTATCTAATTTTTTATTTACATCTTTAGATCGAATAAATTCCAAAATACTAGTAAAACTACGAGCTAATAATAATTCTAATTGAGTATGATTTCCATTAGCAAGATTGATTTTTTCAGAGAAAGATTCTAAGATTCGTGCATAAATATGATGGATTACTGATTGAGGATTATTTGGTTGACGCACATATAATAAACGATTGGTTTTGAGGGTAGCTTTAGCTAAACGCATCATTAAATGAGTCTTGCCACTACCTGCTTCTCCAATGACTACCGCTGCTTTACTTTGTTGGTTACTATCATTTTTAATTTCTTCTACTAAAGATTTCAGATGATTAAATTGAGATTGATAAATATTTTGAAAGTCTAGATGATTTTGAAATGGGTTATCAACACGATTACTACTAAACGGGTTAGAAATAGGAGGTTGTTTTAATATAATGGAAGGCATTGATTGATTTGATTTAGAAATAAGATGCTGATATAATTGTAAGGTAAATTGAGCATCATAACGCGCTGAATGGCTTCGATTCTCTTGAAAAAAGCAATTATCTACTTTGAGGAATAATTTTCGACTGAGATTTTTTAGACTATAACTTGAAAATTTAGGATAAATTTCTATAGCTAATTTTAAGGTACAAATAAATTCAACAGAAGGAAAAATTTTACGACATTTAGGAAAACTATTTCTCAAAATTTTTTGATCATGTTCAGTATTATGACAAACAATTGTTGTTTGAGGTAATATCTGTTCTAATTCTTCAACAATTTTTTCTAATGATTTAGTATTAAGCTTATTTTGATGAAGAGAATTTTGATTTGTAAATGCTTCATAAATAGTTTTACCTTCACTATCGATAATTGCTATCTCTCTTAAAACATCACTTCCTTCTGTATCTATGACAATAAAATGTTTCACTCTACAATTAAATATTGACATTAAATATTATGCAGGAACTTCAATTTTATCTTTTCCGGCAAGATTAAAAGCTTCATGTAATACTTTTAAAGCTTTCACTCCTTCTTCTTTTTTCACTACACAACTAACTTTGATTTCTGAAGTAGCTATCATCTGAATATTAATTTTTTCCTTGGCCAAAGCCTCAAAAAAGCGCGCAGCTACACCTGGATGCCCTACCATTCCTGAACCCACTATACTTACTTTAGCAATATCAGAATCCACTAATACCTCGTCACAACCCAAAGTTTGTGTTAATTTTTCTAAAGCCAATTTAGCATTATGAAAATCAGCTTTAGCGACAGTAAACGCAATATCACGAGTAGGTAAATCGTTAATAATTTTTACTCTCTGGGACTGAATAATCATATCAATACTAATATTGTCCTCGGCTAAAGCACCAAAAATTTTAGCTGCCATACCAGGTTTATCTGGTATATGACGAATAGCAAATCGTGCTTGATTGTTATCTAAAGCAATTCCTCTTACTGGTGGTACATTTATCTCTGTTTCATTTAAGGATTCTTGACTCTTTAAATACATGGGAGAATTTTTAATCTCAAAGGCGTTACATAATGCCTCAATAGCACGATCGCAATCTTGCTCATCAATCACACAACTTACTTTAACCTCACTGGTGGAAATCATTTCAATATTGATCCCAACGCCAGCCAAGATACTAAAAATTTTAGCCGCAATACCCGGCCTACCAATCATTCCCGCGCCGGCAATGGCAATTTTAGCAATATGCTTTTCAATAGTTATTTCAGCTTCATTAATAGCTTGAGGGTTGCTTCGTAAACTTGGGGCGATGGCTTCTGCTACTGCTTCTGCTTTGGCAGATACTTGCTTCATTACAGTGAATGCAATATCGTTACTATTTCCTTCGTGAATTGATTGAATAATCAAATCTACATCCACATTTTGACGGGCAATTTCCCCAAATAAACTGGCGGCTATTCCTGGTTTGTCAGGCACTCTTAATAAGGCGACTTTGGCTTGATTGGCATCGAATTCCACTGCGTCTACGGCTTTGGTAATTTCTAACCCTTCTAATGATCGAGGTTTAGGGATAGGAGAAATCACTTTAGTACCAGGTTCATCACTCCAACTAGATCGTACCACTAAAGGCATACCATAATTGCGGGCAATTTCTACGGCCCTTGGATGTAAAACCTTGGCACCTAAACTGGCTAATTCCAACATTTCATCACTTGTGATTTCTGTCATCAGTCGTGCTTCAGGTACGATGCGAGGATCTGTGGTAAGAATACCAGGCACATCTGTATAAATTTCACAAAAATCTGCTTTTAATGAGGCGGCTAAAGCAACTGCTGAGGTATCGGATCCACCTCTTCCTAGGGTAGTAATCTCTAATTCTTCTAAACTACTAATACCTTGAAATCCTGCTACAACTACAATTTTTCCTTCAGATAAGTGTTTTTCTATCCTTTTTGTTTCTATTTTTAATATTCTTGCTTTACTATGTTCTGCCTCTGTTTTTATTCCTACTTGTGCTCCTGTTAGAGAAATAGCTGGTTGTCCTAATTCTTGTATTGCCATACTGAGTAAAGCTATGGAAACTTGTTCACCTGTGGAAAGAAGCATATCCATCTCTCGACGACTGGGATTAGAGGTTATTTCTTTGGCTAAATTGATCAATCCATCAGTTGTTTTGCCCATTGCTGAAACTACTACTACTACTCGATTATCATTTTGGGCTGTTTTTTTAATTCGTTGGGCGACTGCTTGTAATCTTTCTACTGTGCCTACTGATGTGCCGCCGTATTTTTGGACAATTAACGCCATATTTCAAAAAGTAGATTTAATCAGGAATTTTAATATATCTCATAATTATATCATACTTTTTCTGTTCAACTCTCTAAATTTTATTATCTTTTTATATTAGAGTTATTAAGCATTGGCTATTAGCTATCAACATATTAGTGATTATGAATTAATTCAACTTACATTATGGATCAAATAATTTTAGTAATATTTTCAAAACTTATTATTTCGATCATCGTAAAGAATAATTAAAATATTAAGCTTTAAGCAATACAATAATTTATTTTGAATCAAATTTTCTTTTTTTACTCATTAAAACAATTGCTATTAAAACAATTGTCAATATTCCTCCTATTCCTACATATTTTGTTACTGTTTCTAAAGAAGTTGAAAATAATTCAACAGCACCAATTTTTCCTATTTCTTGTGAATTCGTTTCTAATGGTTTATCAATTAAATTGTATTCAATTAAGAGATTTGCTGAAAGATCAGTTTTTTCTTTATTACTAAAATTCGCACTTTCAGTAATATTATAAATGGTTTTGGCATCATTAGTTATGAATTTTCCCAATATATCTGAGTATCTATATGATGAAATATTACTTTTGATTATAGTATTATTCATTGTATTGATACCATTAACAACAACTATTCCTCCTCCACTTGAATTATGACCAGTCGTATAGTTATCAAAAATCTTAGAGTTTGCTATATTTAGTCGTTCACTCTTTGAAAATATTGCCCCACCACCTGAATCATTACCAGTAGTATAGTTTCCAGATATTATAGAATTGTTTAAATTTACCTCTCCATTAGATGAAAAAATACCACCTCCTTTGGAAGCAAAACCCATAGTATAGTTATCCAATACCTTAGATTTTATCATTATTAAATCACCACCTGAAAAAATACCACCTCCTTTGGAACGGAATCCAGTAGTATAATTGCCGGATATGGTACAATTTTTAATAATTACCTTGCCTGCAAGGGAAAAGATACCTCCACCATCTAAATGAATATCCTCAGTATGATTTTCGTTAATGATAGAATTATGGATAAAAAGATTTTCATCAATTACAAAAATGCCTCCTCCATTATTAGGAGGATTCCCGCCAGTGATTGTTAATCCATCAATTGTTACATCAAATTCACCATCACCATTAATAGTAAAAACCCTGAAACCTTGATTTCCTGCATTAATAGTTAAACCATGAGACAAATTAGAAGCATCTAGTGTTACACTATTGGTAATATTGGGTAATGGTGTAATTAGGTTAATTGTCATTCCATCTAAGGAAGAGTCAAAGAGAATGATATCTTGACTATTATTCTCATTTGCCTGTTGAATTGCTTTTCTTAAACTTCCTGCACCTGAGTTATCTGTTGTTTTAACAATAAAGATTGCCATGTTATTGTCCTCACAATTACAATCATCTTTATTAATAGAATAACAAACTTTGGATAAAAATACAATAAGTAAACATTAACAATAATATTTAAATTAAGATTAAAGAAAGGTTAATATTAAATTAATTAAGATATATTAAATTTAATATTTTTCAAATGCGATACTAATTCATTAATAATGCAAATAGTATATAAAAATTGCTTAATATATATTTATTTGCATCTTATTCCTTAAAAGTTAACTTTTTTATTAGCGAAAATTATCAGGATTCAATGGACGAAGATCAAATGGAATTCTTTCTCTCTTTTGCTCTAGAGGATTTGTATCATTCTGAGGAATATTATCTGGATTTAGATTTGGATTTGGATTTGAATTTGGATTTGAGGAATTATTTTGTAATTTAACTCCTGTACCTCCATCAGCTTGATCTAGAAAAGGGCTTAGATTAATGACATCTGGAGAAGAACTAGAATTAGAATTAGAATTATTTCTATTTTGAGATGGATTAAAAATAGATTCTATATTATCAAATAATCTTCTATTTCGATTTAATTCACTAAAAGTGGTAATACCTTGTGTTTGATCTCCACTATCTGCCAGAATTAAGTTATCAAATACTCGTTCAAAAGTTAGTTGAGGATCTTGACCTGGAGGTATGGTTAAGATAATTCGGCAATCGGGATTTAGTTCTGTAACAGCGCAAATAATATCATAACCATTTTTCACATCCAATTGTAAATATTCTAAACCATCAGGGCGATAAGATTCTAATCGTTGGCTGATTTCAAAACAACGTCTTTCTGGAGTCCATCCGCCACCTAATTGACTTGGTACGGCCCAAGGATATGACTGATTGGGTTGACTGCGAGGACGATACATGACTGTGTACTGTCCATTAATAAAATCACAGATGAATCTAGGTTCTTCTGAAGTATTAGGAATTTGAGAAATTAATTTTGAAGTTATAGAATTATGATTACTAGTCGTTTCGGAAATTTTTTGTTCATAAACATTTGTTAAATTTACTGATGTTTTAGCGTTAGTAATTTTATTTCCACCAGTGATTAAAGATAATATAGCCACTACAGAGGTGAAAAAAGACACTTTTAATTTCATTGATTTTGATAACATAACAATATATTTTGTAAAGTTCATTATAAGATGATGACGAGATAAATCTAAAAAAGTTCCTTAAGATCAAATTTTAACTTAACTTTAGGAGGCTGCACCAGAGGAAAAAAAGATGAAGAGAAGTTTATTAAAAAGATATGGCTTCTATTTTTTCCAAAAATATTATTTTATTTATCATCATGAGTTAAACCAATAAGATATAAAAGAGCCATCCTTACAGCCACACCGCTAGTAACTTGCTGAGAAATAAGGCTAAAATTAGGATCGTCCATTAAATCGGAACTAATTTCTACACCACGATTCACAGGACCGGGATGTAATATTTTTACGTGTGGATGGCATAATTGAAGACGAGATCGAGTAATGCCAAAATTTTGATGATATTCTCGCAAACTTGGCAATAAATGTTCAGTCATACGCTCTTTTTGGAGACGTAAAGTCATAACAAAATCAGCATTTTCCAAAGCAGGTTCAATTTTCCAATGAAGAAATAAATTATTATTTTTGTTTTTTTTAGAAAAAAAATTAGGCAATAACGTAGGTGGGGCAGCTAAATGAACTTGAGTATCTAAAGAAAGTAAACAATCAATATTAGATCTTGCTACTCGTGAATGAAGAATATCTCCTACAATAGCAATTTTTTTACCTTTTAGTAATTCAATTCGAGGCTTATCTAAATCTAAAACAGAGCAAATCGTAAATAAGTCTAATAAAGCTTGGGAAGGATGTTGATGTTGTCCATCCCCTGCATTGAGTACATTTACTTTGACTTTAAGGCGATCCATTTCTGCGGCGATGGCTTGTGGCACTCCGGCATTTTTGTGACGAATCACCATAAGATCGGCTCCCATTGCCAGATAGGTTTTGGCCGTATCCAAAATGGTTTCCCCTTTGGTTAAAGAAGATGTGCCAGGAGAAAAATTGAGGATATCTGCCGATAATCTTTTGGCGGCTAATTCAAAACTACTTCTAGTGCGGGTTGAGGGTTCAAAAAATAAATTGGCTACTACTCGCCCTTGTAATGTTGGGACTTTTTTGGTGCGTGTTGAAAGCACTTCTCGAAAACTGATGGCGGTTTGTAAGATGGTATTGTATTCGGCAGGTGTGAAGTCCCTTAATGATAGTATGTGCTTCCTTTTCCAGTTAGTTTCCATGACAGGTGAGATTTGATTGGCTATTTTGTGTTTTCCAATCTTTAGAATAGTGGTTAATGGTTCTTTTTTCTTGTATTAATTATGTAAAATTTAAAGTTAATAACCTGCTTCCTTTTTTCCATCTAAATATCTTAATAAATTATTAATAATTAACTATCAGTCTCTTCTTTCAATAACTCAAAAGAATCAAAGAATCCCATCCCTTCAGCGGTAAGTTTGTTTTCTTCCTGTTTATTAAAACCTAAAATATATATTCTATTTTCGATGATATAAATTCTAAAAAAAATAGTGTCATTATTATTTACCATTATCAATTGTTTTCCTGGAAATCCTTCTACCAAAATCGGCATTTCTTGAGATAAATTTAATTTTTTTTCATTAGCAATTCCATCTCTAATTGCTGTTAATATATCCTCAGAATTTTGATTATTTAATTCCTCTAAAATAGGGGAATAAGCAGTTAGAAATTGATAAGATTCGGAGGAATTTGAAAATATTGAAAAAGGAATCTTTCCTAAAGGTGTTTCTAAATTTAAGGTTTCATCTTCTTTAGTTTTTTCTGGCATGATAATGGAAAATCCTATATCTTTAAAAATATATTTTTGCCATTTGATTTGATTCCCTATAGTTAAAAGTTCGTTAGAATTTTCTGTTTGGTTGGTGGGGTTTTGTCTTTGTTGTCTTAATTTTTCAATTTCTTGTTCTATTAATTCATTCCCATCTCGAAAAAATGAAGGTCGATCGGGTCTAAATTGTGCTAGACTAGGAGCAGTATTACTGATAATAATTAGTAGTATTGAAGTGATAATAATTCGAGGTTGCATAATCAAATCCTTTCCCTCCTTAATCATAAATATTCCTTAGTTAATATTGTAACACAATTAATTATTAATCCTAGGGTTTCAATTGCCAAAATAATTTTAAGAAAATGTTTTTTATTAATATTAATTAATTTAGTAATTTCCAGCAATTTCTAATTTATATTCTGAAAGTTTTTATAGCCTTAAAAATAAGATAATATAATTTTATCAGTTGGTGTTTTCAGGAATTTAATTTTAAAATCTGGAGCACCCTCAAATTCTGATTCTGTGATCTCAGAGATCAAACAAGACAAAGTATAATAAATTAAAAGGAGAGAAAAAATTGTCAATTTTCCTATCAAAAAATCTTTTGTTTTGTAGTGCTGTTCTTACTATCTTAGGCACGACAAATAGTATTGCAAATGCAGCTAGTTTCTCTTTTGATTTTGAAAGTGGTTTACCTAGTGAAGCATTATTCCTACAAACAACATCAGAAGGTACTGAACCATTTACACCAAGTATTCAAACCATTGATGGTAATAATGTTTTACTCTTGAGTGATGATATCCCAAGTTCAGAAGGTGGAGCCATTACTAGTTCTGTTATAAATCCTACGATAACATTTGAAAATGTCTTGGTTTCTGCTTTGTTGAATCCTGCTGAGAATACTAACGATCGACTATTATTATTTGCCAGAATAGACCTTGAAACCGCTGATACCTATGTATTTGGAATTGACTTTGAAGCTAATCAGTTATTTTTAGATGTAGTAGTTGAAGGAGTTGTTCCCGAAACCCCCCTAATAGAAGTATTTGATGTTTTGCCAGATACAAGTCTACCCTATTTTGCTGAATTTAGCGTCATTGGCAATGAACTGACAGGACGTATCTTTGATGAGACTGGCACTGATGAGATATTTGAACTGTCTTTTGTTGACACTAATAATACTCTATCATCAGGGTTTACAGGAATCGCAGCAGATATTAGTGATAATTTTATTGAAGGAGATGACCCTAATAATGCAACCATTGACAACTTCTCTGGTATTTCAGTTCCTGAACCTAGTTCTATATTAGGATTGTTAGTATTTGCAAGTTTACATCGATTTTCAAAAAGAATAGTAGATTTAAAAAAAATAATATTTTAGCTATTTTCTTAAATTATTTTAAAATGCAAATGTTAATTATTGTCTTGAAAAGAATTTTTATCTTTTTTAAGGCATTTATCTTTAATTTGATAATGGTAAATTGGCTTTGAAAAGACCTGTTATAATCGAAGAGAAAAAAATTCCAAAAGTTCAATACCAAAAAAATTCTCTGCACCCAGATTATTTAATCAATATCCAAAGTCAATATCTAAAGATTCTTAACAATAATTTATCAAATAGTAAATTTTAAGAAAATATCGTGCCAAACGAAAAGAAAAAACGATCTCTAGCAGGCATTGCAGGCATTGTCGCAGCAGCTACCCTCATCAGTAAAGTATTTGGATTAGTACGCGAAGGAATCATTGCAGCAGCTTTTGGGGTGGGTCCTGTCATTAATGCTTATGCCTATTCTTATGTGATTCCTGGATTTCTTCTAATTTTGTTAGGAGGAATAAACGGACCTTTTCATAGTGCTTTAGTAAGCGTTTTAGCCAAAAAAGATAAATCGGAAGCAGCACCTTTAGTCGAAACTGTAACTACCATTGTAACTTTATTTCTTTTTTTAGTTACCACCATTTTAATAATCTTTGCACCTACCTTTATAGATATATTAGCTCCAGGTTTAGATGTTCAAGTGAGAGAAATTGCCATCCTTCAACTAAAAATTATGGCACCTGCTGCTATATTAGCGGGGTTAATTGGGATAGGATTCGGCACATTGAACGCTTCAGATTTATATCTATTGCCAAGTATTAGTCCTTTATTTTCTAGTGTTATCATAGTTCTTGGAGTTAGTATCTTATATATAAGTTTAGGTACAGAAATAAATGCACCAGGATATTTACGATTAGGAGCAATAATTTTAGCAGGAACAACTCTCGCAGGAGCTATTTTTCAATGGTTAGCACAACTAATAGTCCAATGGAGAACAGGTTTAGGCACTTTAAAAATGAGATTTAACCTGCGAATTCCGGGAGTAAAAGACGTACTTAAAGTAATGGCACCTGCAACTTTGTCTTCCGGAATGCTTCATATCAATGTTTATACAGATTTATTCTTTGCCTCATTTATTGAAAACGCCGCCGCAGCAATGAGATATGGCAATTTCATTGTCTTAACACCTGTAGGGATTATTTCTAATATGATTTTAGTGCCCATGATGCCGGTATTTTCTCGATTAACAGCACCAGAAAATTGGCCAGACTTAAAAGTAAGAATTCGTCAAGGATTATTATTAAGTGCTATAACCATGCTACCTTTAACTGCCATTTTTATCTCTTTGGCAGAGGAAATTGTTAGGGTAATCTACCAGCGCGGAGAATTTGGGCAAGAAGCCTCATCTATAGTTGCACCAGTTTTAATGGCTTATGGATTGGGAATGTTTTTTTATTTAGGGAGAGATGTTTTAGTTAGGGTTTTCTATGCTTTGGGAGATGGAAATACTCCTTTTAAAATTAGTATTATTAATATATTTTTGAATTTTGTTTTAGATTATTTTTTAGGAAAATATTTTGGCACTCCAGGTTTAGTTTTTGCAACTATTGGGGTAAATTTCTTTTCTATGGCAACTTTTTTATGGATACTAAATGGCAAATTAAATGGTTTACCTTTAGGAGAATGGGGATTAGCAATTCTGGGATTAATTGGGAGTAGTTTTGCTGCTTTATTAGCTAGTTTGGGTGTGAATTGGATTTGGGTGCAAAGTTTTGGGGATTCAAATTTACTACTTGTTTTTCTACAATTAGCTATTTCTATGACAGTTGCTTTGATAATTTTTGGTATTTTTACTATGCAATTAAAATTGCCAGAAGTCGATATTTTAGTTAATCGAATTCGTCAAAAGTTGAAAAGATAAAAATCAATTTAGTGATTTATATTTCCACAGAAAAATATTACTAAAGGATTGAAAATCAAACATAAAATCTTTATCAGGTACCTAAAATAAATATTTGCTGATTTTTTTCTTCATCTGGAGTTGATATAATTGCCATATGATTAATAAAACCCATTCCTGCTACTTGACGATAGGATAAAGGAACTGAACGAATATCTTTCTGCGGAATATCCATTAAAGTAGGAGGTTCAAATATAGCAAACCCGCAAATTTCTTCATAATTGGTTTTAGTTAAAATCAAAAAACGGAAATTCAAATCAACATTTACTATCTCTTCATGAGGAAAGGATTCTTTTAACTTGTGATGTAAATCTATAACGGCAATCATTTGTGATTCCCAATCCACAATACCAATACCATTTTTGATAGGAGTATGAAATTGAGGACAAGGAATAATTTTTAAAATGATTTCAATGGGAAGGCCAAATAAATAATTTCCGATGTTAAAAACGATAAGACGCATTCCTACTGCTTCTTTTTTATTAGAATTTGACAATCCTTGAAATGAAGGTACAATTTTTAGCATAAATCAAAAACCAATTTTAATACTATTTAACTTATTTTTCTTACTTCTGCTTAAAATAAAAATCAAAAATCTGAAAAATCAATCAATTTTTTCACAGTTTCTAACAAAACTCGATCAGAATAAGGCTTAGTTTGATAAGATTTAGCACCCAAAGCTAAAGCTAATTGACGATGTTTCACTCCACTACGGGTAGTTAGCATAACTATAGGAATTTCTGAAAAAGAAGAATTCTGATGACAGTAATTAAGAAATTCAAAACCATTCATTACTGGCATTTCTACATCACAAATTATCAGACTAATATAAGGATTTTTATTTAATTGAATAATCCCTTCCCGTCCATTTTCTGCTTGAATTATACGATAATTATCTTTTTTCAAAGTTTGAATAATACTTTGCCTTTGAACAATAGAATCTTCAATCACAAGTATCTGAGGAGTTTCAACTAAAGAAGTAGCAGATTTATTCTCAATACCAATAGATTCTTCTACTAAATCTGCTTTAATTATTTTAGTTGAATCAGAATCTTTAGCAGAATTCAAATATAAAGGAAATTCAGAATGAGTTTTGCGCCAATCATAACCTTGATTTGAATTGTTTTCTCTAAATTTAACTGCTAAATTAGCAGGATCAATTGCCAAAGAGAGATTACCATCACCTAAAACACAATACCCTTGAATATAATCAGGTAAAAATTCAATACTTTTAAGAGACTTAATTACCAACTCTTGTTCGGAAATAATGCGCTCTACTTGTAAACATAATTTACGATTATTAGTTTTTATCATCAATAAACAATTTTTCTGCCGCTCTTGTTTAGGAGAAACATAACTTAAATTAGAATAATCCCTTTGTTCAAGAAAAGGATATTGATAATTAATCAAATCTCCCAGTAAACATATAGGAATTAATTCCGTATTTTCTCCCTCTTGCCAACGCAGAAAATGTTGAATACTTTGATCCATAAGAGATTCTTGGGTTTGAATTTGTTCTGGCAACGGCAATAAAACCCGATCAATTTCCTTAGATAAAAGAGCATAGACTATCCCTTGAGACTGACAGAGAAGCAAACGAGCCGTAATTAAATTAAGGGGTAATTGCAAGACAAAAGTTGTACCCTTCCCTAATACAGATCGTACTCCAATAGAACCTTGAACATCAGTTAGTTGACTTCGCACCACATCCAAACCCACACCACGCCCTGATAAATTCGTCAATTTTTCTGCGGTAGAAAAACCCGGTTCAAATAAAATTTCTGCCAATTCTGATTCTGGAATACTCGCTGCTTCAGAAGGCAAAAGTAATTCATTTTCAACGGCTTTAGCTCGAATTTTCTCCCAATCTAAACCCCCTCCATCATCTTCAACTTCAATAATTACCCGATTTCCTTGATAATAAGCACGAATCAGAATTCTTCCTATTTCTGATTTTCCTTGTTGACGACGAATTTCTGGAGATTCCAATCCGTGATCATAAGCATTACGAATTAAATGAAGCAAAGGCTCATAGAGTTTATCCCCAATAGCTTTATCAATGCTAACTTCCATGCCCTCAAACTTAATTTCTGCTGGTTTGCCATAATTAGCAATCGTCTGTTTTAAAAGAGGAGAAAATCGATTTAAAACCGTTTCTAAAGAAACCATTCGGGCTTGAAACAATTGTTCTTGGGCCTGCTGCAAAAGTTGTTTGCGTTTACCAAAATTGAGATAAGATTTCTGTAATACTTGAGAAATAAAATCTATTTTTTCTTCTAATTGAGTCATACTTTCTGTAAAACGTTGCAATATCAAATGCAAATCACTGTAAGCCTCCATTTCTAAAGCATCAAATTGAGAATTTATATTTTTTGTTGAATAATCTAAAGTATTTTTATTATTTATATTTTTTTGTTTTGACGATTTTTTGGGGAAAGTATCAAAATTTTCCTGGTGTTTATTTTTCCATGATGATTTAAATTGTTGATCTGACCAATCACTAAGGAGAGATAGTTGTTGCTGACAGCGACGAAATTCTTGTATTACTTCCTTAGAAATATAATTTAATTGACCATATTGTAAATTTATTTGGTTTTCTTTGATAAATAATTCTGAAATAGTATGGTTAAGAGTATCCAATTGTTCGATTGCAACTTTAATACTAGGTTTTGAAGACTGAGAAGAGTTCCTACTTTTTAAACCAGAGAATGAAGATGTTTCAGTTTCAGCAGTTGCTCTAGCTTCACCCTTTTGATTTGAATTGGTAATAACTTTGAGAGATGCTAAAATTCGATCTATTGGAGAGGTTAATTGTGTTGATTGATTTTCTGAAGTTTGTAATTCATAAGATCCATCATCCGATTGATCATCAGATTCACTAGAAGACAGAATTTTCTCCTTATTTTCAGGATAAATACTTTCTATTACAATATCTAGTTCTCCTTTAACCTCATTTTCATTGGTTATTTCTCCATCTATTTCTATATTTTTAAATTCAGATGATAAAGAATAATTTCTCTCTTCTTCTGTAGAATCAATAAATTCTACCTCTAAATCATCCAAAATTCCCTCTTCATCTAGAGAAGGTGATTTTTCCTCCGCCCTCATCTCAATCCATTCCTTCAGTTGAGGTAATACTTCTCCACCACGAACGCGATCGCCTGCCAAGATAGTTTCACGAGCTTGATAAAAATTCTCTAAAGCAACTTGAGCAATAGATTGCACCTCATCAGGATTGCTATCTAAAGCTAGTAAAACAGTTTGAGAGATTTCTTCCAAACCCGTTAACTGATAAGAAATACCCAATTCTAAGAGAAATTGAGTAAAAGATCGTAAGACATTTTCTAAGTTTTTGGCATCAGAATCTGAAATAACTTGTTGTAAATCATCTAATTCTTCAGTAATACTATCTTGAAAAATACTCCCAACAACATCAAACCCTAATTCATCTGAAGTAGGAATAGGAGCTTCTCTCCCGAAAAAATCACCCAATTTCTCTTTAAGTTGAGCAAAAATAGCTGCGGTTTGCTGTAAAATAGCATTTTCATCATAAGATATACCAGATAAAGCAGAATGTATAGGAGTACAAAGACATTCATAACCTTCAAGTAATAAAGAACCTAATTCAGGATCTATTTCTACTTCAGAAGGATAAAGTGCTTGAAACACATCCTCAAGATGATGAGCAATTGTCTGAATAGTTTCTTCTTTAACACTAGCAGCACTCCCTTTAAGAGTATGAGCACTTCGCATGAGAATATGAACCTTATCAGTAGTTTTTTCATCTATCAAACTTAAAAGAGTATCTTCAATGGATTGTAATAAATCTGGTGCTTCAGCTAGGAAGTATTGATATAAATCTGGTTGGGAATCAGCCTCAATATTCATAATTCTAGGTATAATTAATCTACTTTAAACTTACTAACACTGGTTTGTAATTCCATAGAAGTATCTAAAAGTTCTTGGAAAGATTGAGAAATAAGAGCCGAATTTTCTAAAGTTTCATTAGCCAAGGTGGATACATCAATCATCGCTTGAGTAACGATTTGAGACTGTTGATCTTGAGTAGAAGTAGCGTGAGTAATTTCCTCAACTAATTCACTAATATTGCTAGTTACCGTCACAATTTCACTCAGACTTTGACGGGTTTCATCAACCAAATTAGAACCTTTAACCACCTGAGCAATCCCAATTTCCATCACCTCAGTTACTTCTGAAACCTCCCCTTGAATTTGTTCAATCAGACGTTCAATTTCTGTAGTTGCATTAGCAGACTGATAAGCCAACACCCTAACTTCATCAGCAACCACCGCAAAGCCTTTACCATATTCCCCCGCTCTAGTGGCTTCAATGGCAGCATTTAGAGAAAGTAAATTAGTTTGAGTGGCAAAATTATCAATTAAATTCACTACTTTGGATATTTTTTGAGAAGCTTCCCCAAGTTTCTTCACTTTTTTCGCAGTTTCTGAAACAGTATCTCGAATTTCTAAAATACTTTCTACTGTTTTCCTCATTAAAGAATCACCACTTTGTACTTTTTGGTTAGCTTCTTGAACTGCCTGTTCTACCTTTTGAGCATTATTTGTAACTTCTTTAGTTAAAAGTACCATTACTTCTAATTCATTTAAAGCTTCCTTAAGTTGATTTACCTGTTTTTGAGATACTGAAGATAATTCAGTAACTGAAATAGTATTACTTTCGGAGGTATCACTAACTCTAATAGCAGACATTTGTACTTGTCTTACTAACTCTCGTAAACTTTGAATCGTAGTATTATAGCCATCAGCAATAGTTCCGATTTCATCCTCCGATAAAGGAGCACGAATGGTTAAATCCCCTTGGAAAGAAGGTTCTAAAGCCTGAAGTACTCGTAATGCTCCCTGTTGCAATTGTTCTCTTTTCGATCGTTCTTGTTCTGCTGCTTGGGTTAATTGTGCTTCTTGTTCCTTTACTTGATTTAAATATTCTGTAAGTTGTAAGGTTACACCAATTTGAGTAGCCACCTGATTCATAATCGCCTCTTCAGAATTTGTCCAATTTCGGGGACTATCATTCTGATAAATACCTAATAAACCCCAAAGATCTTCTCCTTTAAAAATTGGAGCAATCATATAAGCACGAACTTCCATTTTTTCTAAAAGATCTAAATGACACTCATTATAATTGGTTTGATAAATATCTTCTATCCTTAAATTTTCCCTATTAGCATAACGCCCTCCTTTATTCTCTTTTAAATAAGTATCTTGAACTTGAGCTAATTCTGTTCCAATTAACTTAGAATATTTAGGATTCACAGATTCAACTATAAATTCTCCCATATAGTCAGGAAAGAAACGATAAACACCTACCCGACTAACATCTAAAACTTGACGTAATTCATTAGTAGCAAATTCCAACATAGGAGTTGAATCCCCACCCTGTGCCAACCCTGCCAAACGATTGACTAACTCAGTAGAGAACTCAATAATGGTATTTTCTCGTTTGTTAAGATGATCCAATTCTTGATTACGAGTTTGAATCTGTTGGATCAATTCAATTTGTTCCATGGCAATGCCCACTTGCAAACCAATTTGTCTGACAGCATCAATTTCATCGGACTGCCATTTATGAGATCCACTATTGTGATAGGCACCAATTAAGCCCCAAAGTTTTTTATTGCCAGTAAAAATGGGAGCAATGAGATAAGCCCTAGCTTCAAATTGTTCTAATAATTCAAGATGACAGTCTTGATGCCCAATGGTATAAATATCATCAACAGCAAAACATTCTCCATGTTTGTAACGGCCTCCTTGGGTTTCTTGTAGGTAGGTATCTTGGACAACCAAAATTGTATCGATTAGTTTTGCCCACCCAGGAGTCACTGATTCAGCAATAAATTTCCCACTCCAATCAGATTCAAAACGATAAATAGCTACACGATCGACATTTATCAATTTTCTTCCTTCTTGGGTTGCAATTTGAAACACCGTTTCTAGATCATTAGTTGAGCGGATTCGCTCTAACATTTTGTTTAAACCTTGTTCTCTAGCTATTATTTTCTTATTCCACTCTAGTTTAAACTCAGTATGTCGTAGATAGAGGGTTTGTTGGAGTGGAAAAATAAATTTAGAGGCATATTTCACCATCAACTCTACCTCTGATTTTTGCCAATTGCGAGGATTGGAATTCTGATACACACTTAAGACACCTAAGAGATCGTTATTTTCGACTATAGGTACTGTGATATATGCTTTGGCTTTGATTCCTTCTAATGCTGAGATAAAGCAACGAGCAAAACCTTTAGTATAGATATCGTTAACAACATAATAGGGTTTACAATTATGGTCGAGAAAATAATCTTGATCAAAATATGAACCTGCTGCTTGATATTGAATGTCAAAAGATTCACCTAATATTTTTCCACTACCATCAGGATTATAGCCATAGACTAATACTCGATCTGCTTTTAGAGTTTGTCTAATGACTGTCAACATCTTTTTCATTAATTGCTGCATATTTTGATAGATCGTAGTATTGATATCTCGATCTTTTTCTAATAACAAAAGAGGTTGACTTGGTAGTAAAGCTAAAGAAAGTTCTACACTAACACGCTCAAGTAATTGAATTTCTTCTATTTGCCAAGTACGAGGTCCATCGCACTGTTGCACAACTAACAATCCCCATACCTTATTAAGAACCTGATTTTTAGGACTACGTCCATAAGATCTAATCCAAATCGGCAAAGCTAAAGATGATTTAACTTGAAAGTGAGCTAAAAGTTTTTGTTGATAAGGGCTTGGTTCAACTCCTGTTCCTTCTCCTAAGACAACATAATCATGTTTTGCATATTCATTAGCTTGTTTCTTGCCAAATAAATTACAAGCAAAACTTTCATTTTTAGTTGGCATCCAATCTGATTCCATAGACTCAGCGATTCCAGTGCCACTAATATTACTATCAAAGCGATAAATTAACACACGGTTAACTTTTAATGCTTCTTGTAGAACCTTTACTAGTCCATCAATCAAACTATTCCAATCAGAATAGGAGCGAATTTTATCAATAATTTTGTTACTATAAATTTTTTCTTCACCAAAAAAACTATTTTGATTATTGTTGGTTTTTCTTGCTTCGGTTTGGGTTTGAGTTTGAGTTTCGGTTTCTGTTGTAGTTAAATTCATTACTTCATTTTGAAGTAAATTTTCTTGAGAGTTTTCATTTTTTGAAACAATAGGCAAATTCATAGTAATTACCTTAAATACACTGTTAATTAGATAGCTCCTTAACTTCATCTTAGCAGTTCAACTATTAACAATTAAGACTAAAAAAAGGATATAGATTTAATTTTTCCTGAATTTTGTTTAATCAATTGATTAATAATTAATTATCAACAAATTTCAATTGATGTTCTCAAGATTATTTAATCATTTAATTGGCTAAAGTATCAATTAATTTTTGAATATCCAATAGCATTAGAGGAGAATTTTGACTATCGACAAAATAACCACCAAGAAAAGAACTCAATTCTTCAAAAGAAATAACATCAGAAATAGGAAAACATAATGTTCTATCATAAGATTCAATTCCTTTAACTTCTTTAACCAGAAGTCCAATGGTTTGTTTCTCAACTTGAATTAACATTACAAAACCAGAATTATAGAAAGAATCCCCTTCAAACCAATGAGATGCCCCCAATAAACTACTTAAATCCAAAATCCAAGTTGCTTCACCCTGCCAATTAACCAACCCCAACCAATACTCTGAAACTTCTGGAATGGGGAGAATCTCTTTAATTTGAACTTCTATTGTACCTTGCAAATCTGACAAAGGAATTAATCCATTGACATCATTAGTAAGAGAAAATCGCAAGAATTTTTCCCCTTCTAGTTGTTGAAGCTTTCTAAATTGAAGTAGAGAATCATCATTTTTTGATAAAGAAAACTCGAAATTTGTTGTATTCATGAATATCTTACCCAATGAATTGTTTAATTATTTTCACTAATTCTTTTTCATCAATAGGTTTAGCCATATAAGCATCAGCCCCACTCATTTTACCCCAAGTTTTATCAACATCTGAATTTTTTGTAGAACAAATCACAATAGGAATAGCTTTTGTTTCTGAATTTTTTTTCAACTTTCGACAAAGTTCAAAACCACTTTCACCTGGTAAAATAACATCAAGTAAAATAAGATCTGGTTGTTGTTGTTTAATTCTTAGTTCAGCCTCTTCACCACTAGTTACAGCGAAAACACCAATTCCTTCTTTCTCTAAACAACGAGTTACTAATTGTGCTTGAGATAAGCTATCTTCTACTAAAAGTACTTTACTCATTTCCATCTCCTACGGTTAAATATTTTTCTAGCATACCAATAACTTGATTTTTTTCTACTGGTTTACTCAGAAAATCTGTCGAACCCACAACTTTAGCTCTCATTCGATCGACTAAACCATTTTTTCCTGTTAAAATCACAATAGGAGTATCTCTAAAACTAGGAGTTCTGCGCAGTTGAGAACAAAGTTCATAACCATTAATCACAGGCATCAACAAATCTAAGAAAATAAAATCAGGTTTATTTTTCAAAAGTGTAGCAATTACTTGAATTGGCTCTTGAATGCTCATAAAACGATAATTAAGATTTGAGATAATCCTCTTCATCGTCATACAAATCATCTCACTATCATCTACACAGGCAACTAAAGGTTGCTTTTCCCGTAAAGTTAGACTTGCTAGTTTTTGATGGTTCGAGTTCTTATGGTTATTGCTTACATCAACTTTCCGCAAATGGGGAAAAGTAAAAAATTCCATTCTTCCTGAATGGATCAAAGGATCAATGGAACGAGTTACACTGATGATATCTGAATTAATTTTAAGTGCAAGAGTTCGTATAGTTTTTGTTCCATCAGCTAAAGAAATAATTTGCTTTTGAGTTTCAGTAATAATATGCTTTCTTAATAAAGTTGGTTGTTTAACAACAGGATACAAATTAGGTGAATAATGACTTAAACCTGACTTCTGCCATTCATGCCAAGCTTTTTTGGCAGATTGTACAATATATTTTATATCTAACAGAGGTAGAAGTAAAGCTATTTTATCTTCAGGTTCTTCAGGAACTCTTTCACAAGATAAATTTTGAACAAATTTTTCATCATTATCTAATTGAAATATATCAAATAAAATTTCTATAGCAACATTTTTCATTAACTCAGTGAGTTTAGAACGATCAATTAAATTTTTTCTTTGTAAAGAAACTAATATTTCTTCTTCGCGTTGATTTTTATGGTATAATAAAATATGTTTTAATTCTATTCTTTGAACTTCTGGACAGTATAGATTTATATTCCGTTTTAAACGCTCTTTTGAATTCTGTCCTCCTGTCACCCAACTCAAGCGACCTAAGCGAAAATAGAATTGCCATTTAAGTTTTTCATTTACTTCAATAATGAGATTACCTTTATGAATTTTGTCATTAAAATGTAATAATTGAGTTATAATTTCCTTAGAATTATTTTGACTCATGTATTTGTGCTCCTATTGGGTAAAAATAACAATGAAATATCAATCTATGGCTCTAACTTAAAGTTTATTTAATTTAAATATTTGGAATAAGATAGAGTTTTTATGCTTTTAATAATTACCTAATAAATATTTCATTTTTTGAAATTCTCTAGTTTCCATTATTAATATTTGTAGAATTTCATGATGATTAGATGGTCATTTTCAACTCCTTTTTTAAGACAAAAATTGATTTAATAATATTCTAAAATAAGTTCTAAAATCATATGGGATTTTCCATAGGCTGTTGCAATAGTATTATAAATTTCTAGATTGGATTATAGCAATTAATAAGATCTAAAAAGATTGAATTTTAAAATTTGCACTCATATCAAAAATTTTTAACTAAAGCAATAAACTAATATAATAATAGGGAATAAGGCTATAAAATCCCCATACTCTAAGTACTAATGGTTCTGAAAACTACCTAGTGTTTAAGATATTAGCTGGTAAAAAAATAATTAGAATAGTAAATAATAGGATTTCCAAACTATTAACTATCAATCATTTTAAAAAATATTGGTTTAGTTAAACTTTTGAATAAGTTGAAAGTATAAATATCTTGGTTCAAGATTAACATCAATCCTTAAAGCAACCTTAAAGCAAAATTATCAATAAAGAAATAACAAATGGGAACAAAATAGAATAATTTCCTGTCTCTAATCCTATAGCACAAAAACTAAACTATTTTTGATAGATTATTACAAAATGGGCTATTACAACTATTTCAAAATGCCAAAATTAAATGATGAGGAAGAAATAATTAATTTTTGGTATAACAATAGCCAAGATATATTACTGTTTTGTAAGCTGAAAATTTTTCAAATCTCAATATTATATAGAAGTCTTAGTAATGATCTTTTAATCATAGAAATCGTGCTACAAAAATAGAAAATTAAATCAATTTAAGGATAGAAAAATTATGAACAAAAATAATATATTTCGTTTCTTTTTGCTTCTTTTAGCAGCAATTCCCTTATCTTTTTTGAATATAAATCCTACTCAAGCACAAAGAAGATTCCCTCGGACTTGTAATGATGGAATAAGAATATTTAGAGATGTAAATTTTCAAGGAGAAGAATATCTGATTACTCGCCCAATTTCTAATCTTACGAGAATAAGATTTAATGATGAAATTTCTTCTATGTGCATTCCTGAAGGTTGGGTAATAAATTTTCATGAACACGCAGACTATCAAGGACGTTCCTTTACCATAAGAGGGAAAGGATATTTAAGAGATCTTCGTTATAATGCTCCAGATGGTAGAGATTGGAATGACAGAATTAGCTCTATTTCTTTTAGAAGAGAACAACAATCTAATCGTTCTTGTAATAATAACCCAACTATTTTTCAACATGTTGATTTTCAGGGAGAACAATATCAAGTTACTCGTCCCATTCATGATCTAAGCCGAATCAGATTTAATGATGAAATTTCTTCTATTTGCGTACCAAGAGGTTGGACAATGACTGTCTATGAGCACGCTAATTATCAAGGCCGTTCTTTGACAATCAAAGGGCAAGGATCTTTAAGAGATCTCCGTTATGATACTCCAGATGGTAGAGATTGGAATGATAGAATTAGTTCTATTTCTTTTGGTAGAGGGGATGAAATTAATCGCATTTGCGAAGATGCACCAATCATCTTTCAACATGTTGATTTTGAAGGAAGAGAATATAGACTAACGGATTCAATTCATGATCTAAGCCGAATCAGATTTAATGATGAAATTTCTTCTATTTGTGTACCAAAAGGTTGGAGTCTTATAGTATATCAGCATGCAAATTATCAAGGAAATTCTTTGAGAATAAGTGGAGAACAATATATTAGAAATATTAGTCAATATAGAAACTGGAATGACCAAATTAGTTCTATTAAAGTTATACGAAGCTCTCGGCGGTTTTAAGAAGTTTTAGGGATAGATAAATATTATTTAATATAAATCTCTACGGAATTTAGAGGTATTTGTTTTCAGATTAGTATTTATAGCTGATAGTGAAATTCCTAACGGCTATATTTTCTTTTTTATCATAGAATCTTATAAGGAAAAAGAAGCTAGAAGGCTTTAGCCTTGACTATGATGTCTTGACTGTTATGCCTTCGAGATTTTAAAGAAAACTAATTATGATTGAGATTGTGAAATAAGTTATGTGCCCCAATTGAGATAAGGTAGATTATTTGCTGTTGTTTTTATTTCATCTACATAATTAATTAATTGAACACAACTATCCCAAGTATTAGTCAAAAGCATTTGTCTTGTTCCTTCTCCGAGGGAAACTTCTAGGACAAATTCTCCACAATTAACTTTCATTTCTTCTAAATCCAAAGTTATTGATATTTGAGGATTAGATTGGAGGAATTTTTGTAACGCTTCAATTTTATCTAAATTAGCAGTTACACAGGGAATTCCCATGGCAATACAATTACCAAAGAAGATTTCGGCAAAACTTTCTCCGATGATTGCCTTAATTCCCCATCTGTTTAAAGCTTGAGGTGCGTGTTCTCTAGATGATCCACAACCAAAGTTATTATTAACTACTAAAATAGAGGCTCCTTGATATTCAGGTAAATCAAAAGGATGTTTCCCTTTTTTTTGTGCTCGATCGTCAATAAAAACTTGTTCTCCTAAACCATCAAAAGTCACACATCGTAAAAACCGAGCAGGAATAATGCGATCGGTATCAATATCATTTCCTTCTAAAGGAATCCCTCTTCCACTTACTAATTTAACTGCACTCATTCCCATTAATTCCTAATTTAATAATTCTCGTACATCACACACTTCCCCTTTAATAGCTGCCGCTACCACCATTGCTGGACTCATAAGTAAAGTACGTCCAGTAGATGAACCTTGACGACCTTTAAAATTACGGTTAGAAGATGATGCACTTATTTGACTACCTTGAAGTTTATCGGGATTCATTGCTAAACACATGGAACATCCGGGTTCTCTCCATTGAAAACCAGCCTCTAAAAAGATTTTATCTAATCCTTCTGCTTCGGCTTCTTGCTTCACTCTTTCTGAACCTGGCACGATAAATGCTTTCACTGTATTGGAGACAGTCTGTCCTTTAGCAATTAAGGCTGCTTCACGTAAATCGCTAATTCTCCCATTAGTACAGCTACCAATAAAGCATACATCTACTTTAGTTCCCTGAATTGGTTTTCCAGGGTTTAATTTCATATACTCATAGGCTTCAGATGCAATAGCTTTTTCGGAATCTGGTAAGCTTTCTAATGTAGGAATATTCTCATTTACGGCTATTCCTTGTCCTGGTGTAATCCCCCAAGTTACTGTCGGGGCAATTTCACTGGCTTCAATGGTAACTACATCATCATAAATAGCATCACTATCACTAGCAATACTTTTCCACCAAGTGACAGCACGATCCCAATCTTCACCTTTTGGGCTAAAATCTCTTCCTTTAAGATATTCAAAAGTGATATCATCAGGATTAATATAGCCACAACGAGCACCACCTTCGATAGACATATTGCAAACAGTCATACGTTCTTCCATATTCATGGCAGAAAAAGTGCTCCCTGCATATTCATAAGCATAGCCAACTCCAGCTTTTACCCCTAATTTGCGAATAATATGTAAGATAACATCTTTAGCATATACTCCAGGTGCCAAGTCTCCATTAACTTCAATTTTGCGGACTTTGAGTTTAGAGAGGGCAAGGGTTTGGGAAGCTAAAACATCTCTGACTTGAGATGTACCAATCCCAAAGGCGATGGCTCCAAAAGCCCCATGAGTTGAGGTATGGGAGTCTCCACAAGCAATGGTCATGCCGGGGGCAGTTAAGCCTTGTTCCGGTGCAATAACATGGACAATACCTTGATTACCAGAACCAATATTATAGAATCTAATTCCATAATCTTGGGCGTTTTTTTCCAAAGCTTGAATCATCTCTTCTGCAAGAGAATCAACAAAAGGACGGGCTTGGTTTTCTGTGGGAACGATGTGATCTACTGTGGCTACCGTTCTTTCTGGAAATAGTACTTTTAAGCCTCTTTCTCTTAACATACCAAAGGCTTGTGGGCTAGTTACTTCATGGATTAAATGTAAACCGATAAATAGTTGTGTTTGTCCTGATGGTAAAATTCCAACGGTGTGTAAGTCCCAAACTTTATCGAATAGTGTTCCTTTACTCATAAAATCGAGTTTCCCATTCCACGGGTTTTAACTGTCAAAGAATTCTATTATATTTTAATTTCTCTACAATTTGTAAGTAAATCTTTTCTATCTGATTTTATCTTAAATTTTTCTTTTTTTTGTTCCTGAATTTCTTTTGGTTTTGAGATTAATTTTTTATATATTTAATTATTTTTTAGTTTTTATTTTCTAGATGAGTTAGAGATCAAGGTTTAGCTTTAATTAATTTCTAAACCTCTGTTTCTAACTGGATTTTCTAACTTGATGGCTGATAGTATAGTTGCCAAAAATTTTGACTTTAAAAAGCTGATTTGTTTTGCTATTAATTAGGATTGATTTGATTGAAAGTGTGCTAAGATTTCTTCTTTAGAAGATTGCATTAATAATTGGATTGCATCCCTTGGAGGCATTTTAGTTAAAGGTTCAATTATTTCTGATAATGCTATATCTATTGCCCCAAATCTGGTTAAAAGCATATTTTCAATCATGATACGTCTCTCTTGTTGAATCCCTTCATTGATAGCTTCTTCTCGCCACTTTATATATAAAGGTGATAGTTTCATAATTAAATCTCTCTCTTCTTCTTCGATGTTTTGTTTTGCTTCTAGTTTTGCTTGTAAATTTGTTAATAATTGAAGTATGTTTGATTTTAATGGATTTGTTAACTCTAATTGTTGTAATTCTTCTATGGCTTTTTCTTGAAATTTTCCTTTTGATAATAATCTTAACCACAGAGTTTCTCTTGTTTCTGGTAATTGATGAAGTACAATTATTCCTGTGCGTAAATAATCTGCTAAAAAATAAATTCCCCCCTCCCATGTTTTTGGTTTAATTTTTGCGCCAAATCCTTCTAAAATTGGCTTTGATAATGTAGGAGATAAGATCCAAAGATAAGGCAATTCTTCTTCTATGATCGATTGTTTTTTGCGATTTGCTTCTCTTTGAAATTCTCCTCGTAATATTAATAATTTTAGCAAACAATTACAAATATCATTTGGTGTGGCAGCATTACGAAATGGTTCAAATAATGCTGGTTTTGCTGCTAAACGCCCTAGTAATCCTAAATTTGGAATGGCTACTCCTATTTGAGAAGGTGCAAACCATACGTCAATTTCTCTTACTTCTGCTGAAACTCGGCGGGGTGTTTTTATTTCTCCATAAGGTGATAATAATTCTTCTAAAAAGTCTTTTGCGAATTCATCATGGATAAATCTTGTCATTTTTCTTTTATATTATAAAAATTGAAATCTAAATCTAGATTAAAATGCTTAAAAAATAACTGGTGATTACTAGTAGTTAATCTCTTAAAAAGTGAGAATTTAAGTTATTAATTTTTAAATTTGTTTACTAAAGAATAGGGAACTTCTAAACCATTATCTTCCATTAATTTTTTATCTTTCATTATTTCAAAGGGATTTCCATCAGCAATTATTTTTCCTTTACTAAGTAATAAAACACGATGACATACTTCTAGAATCAACTCTAAATCGTGGGAAGATAAAATAATACTTTGTGTTGATACTTTTAAAAAATTAATCAGACGACGACGAGCTTTTAAATCTAAATTAGCACTAGGTTCATCATATAATATTAATTGAGGGTTCATTGCTAAAACAGCGGCTATTGCCACCATACATTTTTCTCCTCCAGAAAGTTGATAAGGGATTCTATCTCTTAATTTTTCTACTCCAGTTAATGACAATGCTTCCTCAACACATTTGTCAATTTCTTCTGGATTTAATCCCATATTTTCTGGCCCAAAAGCAATATCATCTCTTACTGTTGGACAAAATAATTGATCGTTAGGATTTTGAAATACTAATCCAATTTCTGGTCGAAATTCTCCTACTTTTACTGGTTTTCCAGATAAAATAATTTCTCCTTTGTTAGGGGATAATAGCCCACAAATTGAGAGAAATAATGTTGTTTTTCCTGCCCCATTTGCTCCGATTAAGCCTACTTTTTCTTGGGGAAATATTTTTAAATTTATGTCTTCTAAAACTTGATTATTATTATCGTAAGCTACACCTAGATTATTTAATAAAAGAGTAGCTTTATTCTCTATTTCTTTTCCCACAATCTCTTCTTTCTTTGCTCTATTTTTTTGATTCAATTTTTATAAGAAATCTACAACTATAAATTAGCTCTAAAATTCTCAAAGTTTTAAAAAAAAAGTTGGCACTGAGAGTAATTTCCATGCCTATTGATACCTAAATTTAATTAGATTATTTTTTCATTTTTTAACATTACAAACAATGGATTTTTAACTCAGTAGAAATATCTAAATTTCCATTGTTAATCAAGAAGAAGTAAAAAGAGAAAACCTCTGGTTATAAAAGTAATTCACTACCAATTAATCCCATTGATAATAAAATACTAATTGACAAAAAACATAAACTGAGATTATCAATTTTTTGTCTCTTAATTTGAGATGTTTGATAACCATATCCTCTTAAAATCATGGCATGATAAACTCTTTGCGATCGTTCGTAACTTCTAATTAGTAAACTCCCCATTAATTGAGCCAAAACTTTAAGATTATACATCTTAAAAGTCTTAGGTTGAAAACCTCGTAATTGAGTTGCCCTTTGCATTGTAATTAACATGGTAGCTAACTCTTCTAAATAACGATAAGTAAGTAAAGCCATATCGATAATTATTTTAGAAATCCCAAGAGTTTTCATGGCTTTAATAGTAGTTAAAAAAGGAGAAGTACCAAATAAAACTAAACTGACACTTAAAATGGAAAAAAACCTAGTAATAATTAGCAAAACTTGGTAACAACCTTCTTGTCTAATAGTCAAAAAACCCCAACTAAAAATGATAGTATCTCCTGCAAAAAAAGGTAAAAAAAATACCACCCCCACGATAAATAAACCTGGATAACGCAATCGATTTATTAAAAAATGAAAAGGCAATTTTGATAACCAATAAAGGAGAATAGTTATTAACACCATGATAGGTAATAAAAGCAAATGCTCTACAAAAGCAAATGCCAAAATTAAACTAAATAAACCGATTATTTTAGAAGGTTGATACCAACGATGAATAGGGGATGCTAAGTTAGCATATTTATCCAACAATAATCTCATGAATTCTCCAACAATTCAGGTTTTACTCGATCGACAAAAGTAACTAGCATCACGGTGAAAATTCCCTCAATAATTGCCTGAATTAAATAACCACCTAAAGCAATATAAATAGCTATTTCTTCATCTCGAACATTGAGATCTGCTGATATATTAGTAATAGTTAAAATGACAAAAATAGTAGCAGCTAAACCTAAACCACCAGCACCTGCGAAGAAAGCAAAAATATTCTTCCAAACTTGATTATTTTTCCGTAAATATCGTAGTTTAAAAATACCATAAGCTAATAATGCAGGAACACCCATCATCACTGCATTAACACCTAAAGTAGATAAACCTCCATGGCCAAACATTACCGCTTGGAAAAACAATCCAATTAAAATTGCTGGAAAAGAATAGAAGCCTAAAATTACTCCCATCAAACCGTTTAATACTAAATGAACACTAGTAAAACCTAAAGGAATATTGATTAAAGAAGCGACAAAAAAAGCAGAAGTAAATAAAGATGCTTTAGGAATATTTTCTTGGGGATTTGTTTCTCGATTAATTCTGTATAAAGAATACCAAGTCATACCGCCAGTAATCCCATAACCCAAGATACAAACTTTGGCTGGGAGAAAACCATCAAGTATATGCATTACGATTCCACCTTTTTACGATAAAAAAATAGGGCTGTGCCGATAAAACCCCATATACTAACGGAAGCCATGACTAATTTTTGCAAAGGAGTATATCCACCATTGCTGGATGATTGCCATTGAGTTTCTTTTGAAGCTATTGATTCGGAATTTGCATCAGAATCTGGAGTCAATGGAATACTAACTATACTACCATGTCCTGCTTTACGTACTTTTACATCCCAATTTCCTGATAATGATTCATCTGGAATGAAGAAAAAATGCCCTTTACTATCTGTTTCTCCTTTTAACCAAGGTGTAGTAGGATTGTTTGGTGCATAGACGATAACTTGTCCATTCGCAATGGGTAATCCATCATCGTAGCTTGCTTGAACTTGGATAGCTTTTGTAGATCGATAGTCAATTATACTACCGTGAGCTAATGTTTTGAGAGAATATGAAAAGAAAATAAGTACCAGAATAATAAAGAAAATATTAATTTTTTTGACAATGACCTTCACCGACATGACCTAAACCTGCGATCGATTTGAGGAGTTTTTGATAATCCTCTTGTTTTAATTTCTCTTTTAGTATAACTTCATCTACTTCTACCTTGCCATTGTCTGCCAAATTTGCGATGGGATCAAACCCTAAAGCCTTAACATTTAGTGGATCATCTGGTTCTGTTTCAGCATCTCCAAAGATATGATCGAAATGAAGAGTTATTTCAACTTCAGCTTGTGAATTTTCTTGGAGAATACCCTTACGTTCATCCCCTACAAATTCGCCACAAGTATATTTTAATGGTTTATTTAAGCCTAATTTAAAATCAATAGTTTGACCATTTTTAGTTGCCATACCATCAAGTAAGATTGTTTTATTAGATGCTGGTCCATCATTTGTAGGTGATAATTGCCATGATATAGCATTATAATTAGCTGGTGGTGCTTCTACCGTATTAACTAAAATTGGCGGAGCATTTGACTCTCCTTCAGCTAAATCGATAGTTTTAGCATCTTTTACTAAAACCACTTGATTTTGAGCTTCAATTGTATTACTTGTCTCAGGATTAAAAGGAGGCTGGGTAGAATATGCAGTTACATCAGCCACAGTGATATAAACAGCATCAAAATTAATTTGCCAACCATCTTTAGAAACAAAACCTTGACGCACAAAATCTTCCCCATTGGCAACCAAGGATAAATTACCTTTGTTATTGTTTGTAGTATCATTTGTGTTATCTGTAGTTTCAGAAGGGGTACATCCTACTGACAAACCCATTAAAATTGCTAGAAGCCAGATTTTTCTCATTATAATTTTGCTAAAATAATTGATTCTATAGATTAATTGTCTACATATATACAAATTTTTCAATGCCCCTAGCGGGTATTTTGGTTACTAGTTTTATAATTTTTATTTTTATTTTATGTTTACTCTTGATAATTTTCAATAACTAAATTTTAATTAAAATTCCAGTTTAAATTTTCCTGTAATCTTTTGTTTAGAAAAATTTTATTATTAATAGTTAAATACTCAATCAATAAGTAATGATTCGAGATTAAAGATAAACTTTAGCAAAAAGAATAATTAGCTACATCAAATAAAGGTAAAAATTGAGATATTTTAAGATATAATAATCTTATGTAAGAAAAAAGATAAATATGGATTTTACTGCCGCTTTACCAACATTTGTTGTTACTTTACGAGAAGGATTTGAAGCTGCCCTAGTGGTAGGAATAGTATTAGCTTGTCTAGAAAAAGCTGGACAAACTAAATTAAATCGATGGGTTTACGTAGGTATTAGTGCAGGAGTAGTTGCTAGTGTAATTGTAGGATTATTACTATGGCAAACCCTGAAAGGATTGGAATCAAATCAAGGAATATATGCCCCCGTCATTAAAGAAAGTTTAGAAGGAATATTTGGCTTAATAGCTATTGCTATGTTGAGTTGGATGTTAATCTGGATGACACAGCAAGCTAAGTCAATGAAATCAGAAGTAGAAGGAGCAATCCAACAAGCTTTAATTAATAATAATAACGCTGTTAAAGCTATCTTTATTTTGATTTTTATCGCTGTTTTACGGGAAGGTTTTGAAACAGTTTTATTTATTGTAGCTAAGTTTCAAGATGATATAATTTATCCGACTATTGGTGCTGTTTCTGGTTTAACTCTAGCCGCTGTAATTGGAGTTTTACTATTTAAATGGGGTATCAAGATCAATATTCGCCTCTTTTTCCAAGTAATGGGAGTTTTATTATTACTAATAGTAGGAGGTTTAGTAATAGGATTCCTCAAACACGTTGATGCTTCTGTTGCTATTTTTTCTAATGTCAATGAACAATTATCTTGGTGTATTCCAGGAAGTGATTCTTGCATTTTAGGGCCTTTACTTTGGGATGCTTCTAATGTGTTACCAGATAAACAATTCCCCGGTATTATTCTCAAAACTTTGTTTGGCTATCGACAAATTTTATATTTAGCACAAGGAATAGCTTATTTAGCATTTTTAGCATTAGTAGGTGGTCTTTATTTCCGTAGCTTAACTGATAGAAATGTCGTAAAAAAGAAAGAAGTCTCACCAGAAGCTTCTTAAATTTAATCTTTTAATCTTAACCATAATCTAATTTGTTTAATCGAATTAGATTAACTATTTTCTTTTTAGATTATAATCAAAAAAAATTTCAAAAATATTAATTTTCCTCGTTTAAAATAATCAATTAGTGATATTTATTAGTAATAGTTTATTAGTAATATTTTATTAGTAATATTTTATGACCAAAACCATCAATAACATTAAACCAGATTGGGCAGGAGAAGATTTACTCTCCAAATTTGTTAATCTTCTAATTCAAACTAAACCTATCTACAAATTGATGAAATATCAAGCGCGACAAGTGTTGATCAAAACTGCTGAAAAAAATGGTATTCCTTGGCGACAAAATACTGAAGATTTAGCACAATCTGGAGTCAAAGAAGTATTACCAGAAATTATTAATGAGAATATTATTTACCCTGACTATTATCAACAGCCTTTTCATGCCTATGATGAAGGTAATTTATGTTGGCAAGCAGCTTTTGAAGCACCATCGGCTACTCTCTCTATGGCATTAAGAGTTTGGAAAGAGGAAAATCTTACATGGCAGAAGGCACAAGAAAAACTTCGTTCTAGTTTTCATGAAGTTTTGGTACAGTATAGTCCATCATCTGTAAGTAATATTTTAGATTTAGGATGTTCAGTTGGTATTTCTACTTTAGCTCTTCATGATTTTTATACTAACAAAGAACAGAAAGATATCAATACAATAGGTTTAGATTTATCTCCGTATATGTTATCTGTCGCCAAATCTCTTGATGAAAAAGAAAAAATTTCACAATGGATTCATTGTTTAGCTGAAAAAACAGATTTTCCTGAAAATTATTTTGATGTGATTACTGCTCAATTTCTGCTTCACGAACTACCAAGGTATGCAACTAAAGCTGTTTTTCAGGAAGCTTTAAGGATTTTACGACCCGGAGGATGTTTAGCTATTGTAGATAATAATCCTAATTCTCCTGTCATTCAAAATCTTCCTCCTGCTCTTTTTGTTTTAATGAAAAGTACTGAACCTTGGAGCGATGATTATTATACTTTTAATATAGAAGAATGTCTAATGGAAGTAGGTTTTAATTATAAAACTACTGTAGCAAGCGATCCTCGACATCGAACTATTATCGGGATTAAGCCCATGAAATGATAATCTTCAATGAATGGTTTTTCAAAATATAATTCCCAATTATACCAAATCCGGTTTGAATAGCCCATTTATAAAAACAGGATTTAGTATAAAAAATTATTACAGAGTATTTACCACAGATGTCAAGACACTGTTAAAACAGCTTTACCTTCAAATTTACGATCTAGAAGATCTTGAGCATAACGAGGAGTTTCTGACCAATCTGCTTCTACAATTTGAGGGACTTTAATTTTGCCATCAGCCACAAGACGTAGTAATCTTGCCAAAGCAATAGAAGAAGGTTCCAATTCAACTTCAGTATAGAGAGTCAAACCATAAACACTACGCTGCCCACCATTACCAATCAAAGATAAGACAGAAAATTCACTATCATAGCCACCGGAGCCACCATAACAAACTAGAGTGCCTCCTTTTTCAGTATTTTCCAGCAATTTATCAAAGACAGGCCCAAAAACACCATCAATCACTAAGCGATAAGGACCTTCTGTTTTCAACTCCTTACCATCGATCGTCACCACCACAGCATCCGCCCCTATGCTCTTGGCAAAATCTACTTGCTCTGATTTGCGAATTTGTGCTACAACTCTGGCTCCACTGAGTTTTGCTAACTGTAAGGCAAAAAAGCCCACTCCACCAGTTATGCCGTTAACAAGCACTGAGTTACCAATAAGTCGGGTTCCTTTGTCAATAGCTGCTAAAGCTGTTAAACCAGCCACGGGGAGAGTAGCTGCTTGAGCATCGGAAACATCATCAGGAATGGGTGCAAAATACCTCGGCTCCCCAATGACATATTCGGCAAAAGCATCCTGTTCTGGTCTCCAGCCAACGACTCTGGTTCCTTGAGGAAAGCCTTTGCCATCGGAGGCAGTTTCTTCAATAATTCCTACATAATCCCACCCGATGGAACTATTTTTTTGAGCATCTTTGGCCATGACAATCTCTCCTCGATTGAGAGAATATTTTGTTACTTTGATAAGGCTTTGATGGGGAAGTGGATTTGGTTTTTCTCCTTCTCCAAAAGTAAGGAATCCGATATTATTAGAGTCCGTAACAATGCGTTTCATTATTTTCTAATTTGAATGGTGGTTAATTTAAGATTGGAAATATGGTACTTTAGTATAAAAGTCTCTCATAAGAAGAGGCACAAAATCACCTTAAAGAAAGAATTCTACCATAGTTTGAGAAAATAATATAATGCTAGGGTTTGATTACAAAACTACTGTAGCAAGGGATTCTCGACATCGGAGGATTATTACCATTAAACCCATGGAGTAAAACACCTCTTAATTATTTGTTAAAGAATTTAACCAAGATCATTTGTATTTAGAGAAATTTTTTGCCACAATATTGAAAGTAGAATTACTACTATAATTTAGTAGTTTGATAGTGAAACCAAAAATACTCTCAGATACATTATTGAATAACCGCTATCTGATTAAGCGTGTTATTGGCCAAGGCGGTTTTGGGCGCACTTATATAGCGAGTGATACTCTTTTTCATGATCGCCCCTGTGTTGTCAAAGAATTTTTTCCTAGCGTTTCCAATGGGGAAGCTATGGAAAAATGCCGGGAATTATTTGAACGGGAAGCGCGAACCCTACAGCAATTAAGTCATCCTCAAATTCCTCAATTTCTAGATTTTTTTGAACAATCAGAAGGTTTATTTATCGTTCAGGAATATATTGATGGACAAACTTATAGAGATTTACTTAACAATCTTAAAAAAGAAAATCGGGTTTTTCAAGAAGCTGAAATCACTCAATGGTTAAAAGAATTATTGCCTGTTTTAGATTATATTCATTCTAGAAGTATTATTCATAGAGATATTTCTCCTGATAATATTATGTTTTCTAAGAATGGTAAAGTAATGCTCATCGATTTTGGCGTTGTAAGAGAGGTAATGACCCAAGTATGTTCTAGTTTTGATGGTAATTCAGTTTCAGGTTCGATTGTAGGAAAACAAGGTTATTCGCCTCCGGAACAAATTCGTATAGGGAAATGTTATCCTTGTAGTGATCTTTATGCTTTAGCTGTAACAGCTTTAGTCTTATTAACGGGAAGAGAGCCTAATGAGATCTTTGATAGTTTATCTATGAAGTGGAATTGGGGGCAATATATCACGATAAGTGGTAAATTATCTCAAGTTTTTAATAAAATGTTGGCGGAAATTCCTGCTGATCGATATCAATCTGCGAGTGAAATATTGGGAGAATTTAATCAAAATTTTACTAGAAAAGCTGTGTCTACGATGATAGCTTCTCCTTCTGAATCAATATATAAATCGAAAAAAACAAAAGTAAATTCTGTTAAAACAGTAGTTTCAAATTCAAATAATACTCAAAAAAATTTATTGAAAACGATAGCAGTTAATCCCAAAACTGAAGAAAAATCTAACAAAAATAAAACGATTACTATAATAATTAGCTCTCTGGTGGGAATACTTTTACTTGGAGGTAGTTTTATTGCCATAAAATCTCCTTCTATTTCTTCAATATGCAAGATACTTGATAACTGTGCTAAAGATAAGGAATACCAAGAAAAATATGATGAAGCTCAAGAAAATGGCATTCAAAGTATTGAAACTGCTTTAGAAGCTCAAAATATTACAGCGTTAGAAGTAAGTCGTAATGATTTAAATACTGCTATTAGTGAATTAAAAACTATTCCTTCCGATGTTAAAGTCTATGATCAAGGAAAAGAAACAATAAAAAATTATGAACAAGAATTAGAAAAAATTGACGATAGACTTGAAAAAGAACGTAAAGCCGAGGCTCAATTAGGAGAAATAAATTCATTAATTAATGAAAGTAAAAGAGAAACGGAAGCTGCTACAACTATTAATGACTTTAGACAAGCTAAAGTTAAATGGCAAGAAATTGGAGAAAAATTAGAAAAGTTTCCCAAAGATACCTTATTTAACAATGAAATACAACAACAGCTAAATAACTCTCAAATACAAATAGAAGAAATTGATCAAAAAATTAATCAATTAGTTGAAATTCAAAGGCAACAAGAAAGCGCGAGAAGAAAAGCGAGAAGAGAAGCTATTAGAAGAAGAGTCATTAGAAGAGAATCTAATAGAGAGCAATCACGGAGAAAAACTCCTCCTATTAATAATTCTCCAAGTTACAAACCACCATCAGGACCACCATTATGGTAAAATCTCTATAATCTAATAAATAATAAAGGTGATAGATAAATGAGACAAAGAAGATTATGGAAAAGTTTAACCATAGCTTTTCTAGTTAGTTTAACAATTATCTTGGTTTTTAGTCCTAATTCACAAGTAATATCAAAATCTGTAAGTTCAGAAATTAAAACAGAACTAAATAGTAATTTAGATTTAGATAAATCTTTTGAAGTAGCTCAAATTTTCCAATTATTTGATGCAAATCGCTATCAAGTGTTAGCAAAAGCCGATCAATTCTACGAGCAAGGTAATCTGAGAATGGCACGAAGTCTCCAGCGACAAGTGAAACCAGATTTTGCTCAACCGGCACCTATTCCACAACCAATTTTAAAAGCTGACGATATAGATAAAATAGATCCAGCTGCAAAAGTTTATTGGCGTATAGCTAATGAAGGAATTAGAGATAATTTAGAAAGTAAAATTATACAACCTTTACAGTTATTAAGTGAAAATTATCCTCAATTTATTCCAGGTCAGTTATTGTATGTACAGCAATTGGTGAAATACGATCGCACAGAAGAAGCTATTGAGATCCTAGAAAATACCAGAAGTTTATATCCAAACGTAACAACATCATTAGATACCCAAATCAATTTGCTGGGAGAAGAGAGAAGATGGCTAGAAGCATCCATTGCTGCCCGTCAATTTGCCATCACCAATCCAGAACATCCAGAAGCTCCAAAATATCAAAACTTAGCAATGGAAAATGAGAAAAAATTTAGATCTCAAATTCAGCAAGATTTGATTTCCAAAGGGATTATCATTGCCGCACTCAGAGGAAGAGAAGGAGTCTCTAGAATGAGTATCTTATTAGATGGAGAAGCCAAAGCAGGAGAAATGTTGGCACAGCAATATAAAACCCAGTTAACTTTAGTTGAAGACGAAACTATGGTGAATTATGTTAATCAAGTGGGGCAAAATATCGCAAAACTAATGGGAAGAGATGATTTTAATTATGAGTTTTTTATAGTTGAAGATCCTAATATTAATGCTTTTGCCTTTCCTGGAGGGAAAATATTTGTTAATACGGGAATATTAGAACAAATGAATTCCGAAGCAGAATTAGCTGGATTACTAGGTCATGAAGTTGCTCACTCCGTTTTATCACATAGTTTCAAAAAAATGGTAAATCGAGAAAGTTTAGATATTTTGACTGAAGTAACTCCAATGGCAAATATTGCTAATCAATTTATTTTAGCAGATACTTCTCGTAGTTTTGAGCGTCAAGCTGATGAACTTGCTACAAGAGTGATTTCTACAGCTGGTTATTCGGCTGATGGAGTTCATAGTATGATGAATATTATCAAACAAATTAGTGGTAATTCTTCTACCAAGACTCCTTGGTTGGCAACTCATCCTGTTCCTGCTAAAAGAGTGAAATATCTTGAAGATTTAATTGAACGTAATGGTTATAATCGTTATGCTAAAGAAGGGGTTATTGAATATCAAACGGCTGTTAAAGGTATTTCTAGTCCCGAAGCATTAGTTGATTCTATTCCTCAAGACAGATCATCTCCTCCATCAAATGAACCAATTACAGGTAAGGTGGAAATAGCTTTACTTCAAAAGAAAAGTGATGTTGAAATTCGTTTACACGATGCTAATGTGGAAGAAGATCGTAGTTTTACCTTGAGTCTTTCTATTGTCAATAATAGTGAACGGAAGGTTAAAATTATTCCAGAAAGGGTATTAATTTATCGTGGTGATGGATCGAGAATTTTAAGTGAATTCAATTTTGATGATAATACAGGTGAAGATGTTATTCAACCTAATAGCACTCGTACTGGAAAAATCTATGTGCCTTCTGGTATAGGTGTTGGTTGGGAAAACAGCGAAGCTCAAGGTTTGACATTGGAAGTTACTGAAACTCTGGGAAGGGCTAGGGTTTTTAGAATTGAGTTTTAATTTAACGGCTTATAAAAGAGTAGGAATACTATGGATATAGCTATAATATTCTCAAGTATTCCTATTTCTTTTTAAGATCATTATAGAAATTAGAACTTTAAGTAGTTTCTATGATATCTTTTCAATTAATTTGGTTATTCTTTCTTTAATTTCGTCACGCACTCGATGAAAGGTTTCAAGAGGTTTTCCATCGGGATCTTCTAATTCCCAATCTTCAAATCTTTCTTGTAACACCCAATCTTGAGGTAGATTTACCCCACAACCACACATAGAAATTACAACATCATAATCTTGAGCTTTGAATTCACTAATAGGGTTAGAAGTTTGGTCACTAATATCGATACCTATCTCTTTCATTACTTCAATGGCGGTAGGATGTACTCTTGAAGCCTCTAAGCCACAACTGTTCACCTCTATTTTTCCTTTTCCTAATGTTTTGGCAAATCCTTCTGCCATTTGAGAACGACAGGAATTCCTTTTACAAGCGAACATTACTTTTTTCATTGTTCTTTACTTTATTTGAAATATTAGGTTTTTATTCTATGTTTAACTGTTTTCTTTTTCTTGCTTTTGCTTTTTTTCACTATAACGCTCGGTTAAATAATCTACTTTATCCCGCAATAGCATAGTAAATTTATATAGTTCCTCCATTACATCAATAACTCGATCACGATAAGGAGAGTCTTTCATCCTGCCATCCTCATGAAACTCTTGATAAGCTTTAGCCACAGAAGATTGATTAGGAATAGTAAACATTCTCATCCATCTTCCTAAAATTCTCATGGTATTAAGAGCATTAAAAGACTGTGAACCGCCACTTACCTGCATTAAAGCAAGAGTTTTCCCTTGAGTAGGACGAATTGAACCAATACTTAATGGTATCCAATCAATTTGATTCTTAAGAATACCTGTAATATTCCCGTGCATTTCTGGTGAAGACCATACTTGACCTTCTGACCATTGGCTTAATTCTCTTAATTCTTGTACTTTAGGATGAGATTCTTCTACTCTACCTCGTAATGGCAAATCGTGAGAATGAAAAAACTTTACTTCTGCTCCTAGATCTTCAATAATTCGGGCGGCTTCTTCTGCCAGTAAACGACTATAAGAGCGTTCTCTTAAAGAGCCATATAAAAATAATATTCTTGGAGGATGATTAAAATTGCTCATATCTGGAATATTTTCTTCTAGATCACCTTATTTGATAGAACTAATACAACGAGGATCGAGTAAAGTTGCTTTTTCAGGATCTCTAGGAAACCAAGAAGCGGTCTTTTTACAGAATTCAACTAACATTAACATGACAGGCACTTCGATTAATACTCCCACTACGGTGGCTAATGCTGCACCTGAGTTTAAACCAAATAAAATAACTGCGGTGGCAATGGCTACTTCAAAATGATTACTTGCGCCAATTAATGCGGCTGGTGCGGCATCTTCGTAAGTTAGGTTTAATTTTAATCCTGCAACATAGGTGATGAGGAAAATAAAATTTGTCTGAAGAAATAGGGGTACAGCAATTAAAAGAATGTGAAGAGGATTATTAACAATTAATTCTCCCTTGAAGGCAAATAATAATACTAAAGTCAAAAGCAATGCTGAAATCGCCACTGGATTAAGGTAGTGGAGGAATTTCTGATCAAACCATTCTCTTCCTTTGTGTTTTAAGATCCAGGATCGACTATAAATTCCTGCTGCTAAAGGTAATCCTACATAAATCAATACTGATAAAACTATGGTTTCCCAAGGTACAGTTAAATTGTTAGCAGATAATAACCATTTTCCCAAAGGTGCATATAAAAATAACATTGCTAAGGAATTAACTGCCACCATTACTAATGTATGCCCTTGATTACTATAGGATAAATAACCCCACATTAAAACCATTGCGGTACAAGGCGCGATTCCTAATAAAATTGTTCCGGCGATATAGGAATTTGCTAGACTTACTTCTACTCCTCGAATAATTTCAGTATTCTGTAATAATGGCTGAAAGAGGTATCCTAAGAAAAATTGAGCAAATACTACCATGGTAAAAGGCTTTATTAACCAATTTACAACTAAGGTAAGAATAACTGGTTTTGGTGCTTTGACTGCTTTGACTGCTTGGGAAAAATCTATTTTTACCATAATGGGATACATCATGAAAAATAGGCAGATAGCAATGGGAATTGATACATTATAAATGCTCATGGCATCTAGGGTTTGTGCTACTGCTGGGAATAATTTCCCTAAAAGAATACCTACTACAATACAAACTGCTACCCAAATTGTGAGGTATTTTTCAAAAAAGCTGAGTTGCCCACCTGCTTTTACAGCTTTTGGATTAATATCGGTTGTCATGAATTAGTCCTCTTTTTATCATTTAAAGAAAATTTTCTCGATTAGATTATCACTAGAAATTTTTTTTCTCTATGTAAATTCTACATCAATATTAATTGATACGTCAACCGTCTTGAGTTAAAACAATATTAATAACTATTGAAAATTTGCTAATTGCACAATTAATATCAATGTTCCACCGAAAGAATTTTCTTCATGATATAATCTAAAGATTAAAAATAAACTTTAATGTATAATTAAATTTAATAAAAAGAAATTTATGATGGATTTTTCTTATAAATTAACAGGTATGGCTTTTGGTGCTGCAATAGTTATCCTTCAAGCACCACAAATGGCTACTGCTTTAACTATTAATGAAATTGAAAATATCGCGAGGGAAATTACTGTTTTAATTTATCCTCCTGGTGAAACTGGTTCGGGAATTATTATTGGCAGAGAAGGAAATAAATACTATGTTTTGACGGCTTTGCACGTAGTTGAATTTATTGGCGGTAATGATGAAGCAGATTTGAAAACTTATGATGGTGAAAATCATTCTATAAATGTAACTAATATCCAAAAATTACCTAACAATATCGATTTAGCTGTGTTGGAATTTACTAGCGATCGTAATTACCGAATAGCTACTTTATCTAATTTTAACTACCAAGTATATCGCGATCGGGAGTATCCAAGTGCTGATTATAATCGAGGGCAATCTCTTCAACAACCAGAAAAGCCTTATATATTCCTCTCAGGATGGCCTGCTGAATATGAAAATGGTGAATTAAAGTGGAGATTTAATCCTGGTATTTTGTTTGATAACTCTGGAACATCTGTATCTAATCCTTTAGTTGGCTCTAGAGGGTATGAATTATTGTATACAAATTTATCTGCTCCAGGGATGAGTGGTGGTCCTGTTTTGGATACTCAAGGGAGAGTAATCGGTGTTCATGGTAGGGCAGATGGGAAAAAAATCACTTCAGATAATGAAATTGTGGGTCAGTTTTTAGAGGAGGAAGGGAAATATACTGTTCGCATTAAGTTCGGTTTAAGTCTGGGAATTCCGATTCAAACCTTTACTCAGTGGGCAAATGGCACTAGTTTAAAGTCAAAATTGCGGGTGGAAAATTCTCCTCCTCCTGTTATTTCTAATTCCCAAACCCAATCTTGGGAGCCTACTATTGAAGTGGAAGATCAAAATAATCCTCTCTATTGGTTGGATCGAGGGAATCAGTTATGGCGTGTCAATCGAAATCAAGAAGCTATTGCGGCTTTCGATCGAGCGATCGAAATTAAACCTAATTATCCCCTAGCTTATTTTGCCAAAGGATTCGCCTTGGGATTTGCTAGGCAATATGGGGAAGCTTTGGATGCGTGTAACCAAGCTGTGAGAATTTTAGAGGTGGAAAGGGTAAGGGATAAGGGAGATTTATATTATGAGACACTGAGGTGTCGCGCTGGTGCCCTGCAAGAATTACAACGTTTCGATGGTGCTTTGACTGCTTTGAATAAGGCGATTGATAATTATCCTGAAAATGTGTCTGAAAATTCTGGAGATTGGGCGACTAAGGGGGAGTTATTGGCGGCTTTACAGCAATATCAAAGTGGAATTGATGCCATTAATCGTGCCATCCAAATTAGGCAAAGTCAAGGGTTGGCTTCTTCTTCTGTATTGGTGCACAATCGCGGTTTTATTCTATTATTAATGGAGCGTTTTCAAGATGCTTTAAATGATTTCGATCGTGCTCTTGATATTAATCCTAATTATGCTTCTGCTTGGAGTAATAAGGGTTTGGTTTTGAGCGATTTAAATAGGCAAAATGAGGCTATTGCGGCTTTTGATCGTGCTCTTGATATTAATCCTAATGATGTTAATACTTGGAATAATCGCGGGATTATTTTATATCAATTGGGGCGGAAAAATGATGCTTTATCTTCTTTTGAAAGGGCGATCGAAATTGATAATAACTATCAGCCTGCTATTGAAAATAGGGCTATTTTAAGGGAAGAGTTGGGTCGATAATTTTATGTGTATTTTTGATAGTTTCTTTGTATACTACTTTTCGGGCTCTCGGGAGCCATGGGGTGTAATTTTTTCCTCTCTCTCTTTATTGGCTGGATGTCTTATGGTGATTGGGTTTCAAGTTCGATCGAGTTTTCAAACCCTCCCGCTCTATATTTTATCAGGGTTTCAGGGATTTTCCTTGACATTTCTTCTCCCTATTGTCTATAATATTACTAGCGTCCCGCAATGGTACCTTGAAAGTCAAATATTTTACGGCTTCTAGATGCCGGCAGTTTAAATTCTAATTAATACCTATTAGGGATTGAAACTTATCAGAAGAATTACTTACTTCTATATATTTGTTGTTTAAATTCTAATTAATACCTATTAGGGATTGAAACTAGCTATGGTTTATGGTTTTATTTCATTAATCTTGTTTAAATTCTAATTAATACCTATTAGGGATTGAAACAGATCCATCTAAAACTGACGAAAAACGAGTAGAGGTTTAAATTCTAATTAATACCTATTAGGGATTGAAACCAAAGTGATTTCATATCTAAATTCCTTTTGCAGCCAGTTTAAATTCTAATTAATACCTATTAGGGATTGAAACCCTAGTTTATCCAACAAAGCTTTTCTGCAAAAAAGTTTAAATTCTAATTAATACCTATTAGGGATTGAAACAAAAGGAGAATATTATTATGGTCGGCGATCGTCCCGAGTTTAAATTCTAATTAATACCTATTAGGGATTGAAACCATTTGCAGTTAGATTAATATTTTTTGCCGTCTTGTGTTTAAATTCTAATTAATACCTATTAGGGATTGAAACGATTAATTCAACTTTAAATTTTGCAATAAAAAAACGTTTAAATTCTAATTAATACCTATTAGGGATTGAAACTACTAATAAAGAGAAAAGATTATGGTAGAAGAATTGATCGATTTAAGAAAAAATATTATAGAAGGAAATTATCAAGAAGCTTTAATCATCATAGATGAATTAGAAGAAATGGGAAAACAAGCTATTCTTAGGAATATATAATCATTTTTAGTAAAAATACTAATTCATTTAATTAAAAATCAAATCGAAAAACATTTAACAAATTCCTCAGCCGCCTCCATTTCCTATTCCATTATCCAAATCAAAAAACTCAACCTCAAAGATAATAAAACCTCATACTATATCAAAGAAAATGAATGGCAGGAAATATTAACCGAAGAAATCGAAGTAGCAATAAACCCTGCCAGCGTTGAAGTTTTGAATGGTAGCATCTCTCCAATACAACTTAGTAAATCCATCCATCGACAAGAAATTATAGATATAGCAAAAAAATTACTAAATTTAACCTATCAATACTCCAAAAAAGACTTACCCATGAAAATCAATCACACCTTAAAAGACTTAGCAGGAGGGGAAGAATGGTTTAATAAATAGTAAATCACCATCTAGATTATTTAATCAAAAAAAATAAGGCAGAATTATATTTCAAATCCAACCTTTTTCCTAAAAAAACATATCAAAAAGACATTTCAAACATTCTCTTACTTTCCGAATTCCATCTTCCTAACTATCCGTTATAATATCAAGTTCATTTAATCACTGATAATTAAAGAAGTATAAGCAATTAAAGAAAAAGTGTAACCAGATAAAGGATATTATCTAGAGAATCTTACTGATTACTTATTACTTCTTACTGATTACTTATTACTTGATATAAGCATCCATACCAGCACAAGAACATACAAAAGAACGATCACCATAAGCATTATCAATTCTTCCCACAGAAGGCCAGAACTTAAATTCCTTACACCAAGGGGCAGGATAAGCAGCATCTTCCCTAGAATAAGGATGATTCCACTCACCACAAATCAAACTCTCCGCCGTATGAGGAGCATTTTTCAGAACATTATCCTTAGCATCCACCTTACCTTCCTCAATAGCTTGAGCTTCTTCACGAATAGCAATCATGGCATCACAAAAACGATCTAATTCCTCCTTAGACTCACTCTCCGTAGGCTCAATCATCATAGTGCCCGGCACAGGCCAAGATATTGTTGGCGCATGAAAACCAAAATCCATCAATCTTTTCGCCACATCATCCACCTCAACTCCCGCTCTTTTCTTCAAAGGACGTAAATCGATAATACATTCATGGGCAACTAAATCATTATTTCCCTTAAACAAAATAGGATAATAGGATTGAAGACGGTGAGCAATATAATTAGCATTAAGAATAGCCACCTTAGTTGCTTGAGTCAAACCCTCACTACCCATCATGGCAATATACATCCAAGAGATAGTAAGAATACTCGCACTTCCCCAAGGAGCTGCAGAAATCACCCCAACAGAATCACTCTCTTGAACTTTTCCATAATTAGTTCCCCCTTCAGCTAAAGAAGTATCAGGGAAAAATGGTACAAGATGTGATTTAGCCCCAATAGGACCCATTCCCGGACCACCACCTCCGTGAGGAATACAGAAAGTCTTGTGCAAATTCAGGTGACATACATCTGCCCCAAAATCCGCAGGACGACATAAGCCTACCATCGCATTAAGATTGGCACCATCTAAATAAACTTGTCCACCATTTTGATGAATTATCTCACAAATTTCAGTGATTTCTTCCTCAAATACACCGTGAGTAGAAGGATAAGTTACCATTAAAGCCGCCAACTTCTCACTGTGTTTTTCAGCTTTAGCCTTTAAATCCTGAATATCAATATTCCCTTCGCCATCACATTTCACGGCAACTACCTTTAAACCGCACATAACCGCACTAGCAGGATTAGTTCCATGAGCAGATTCTGGAATCAAACAAATATTTCGATGGCCATTTCCCTGAGATTCATGATACTTGCGAATCACTTTTAAGCCAGTATATTCCCCTTGAGATCCAGCATTTGGCTGTAAAGAAATACCAGACATTCCCGTAATTTCAGCCAACCAAGACTCTAATTGTCGGAATAAAACCTGATAACCTTCAGTTTGTGACAAAGGTACAAAAGGATGAATATTACCAAATTCCCGCCAAGTGACAGGAATCATCTCCGCTGCAGCATTCAACTTCATAGTACAAGAACCTAAAGGAATCATAGAAGTTGTCAAAGATAAATCCTTACTTTCTAACTTGTGAAGATAACGCAACAGTTCGGTTTCAGAATGATAACTATTAAATACAGGTAAAGTTAGATAACTACTTGTACGAGCAAAAGGCTCTTTAAAGGAAAAATCAGGATTTAAATCATTGATACTAAAACCTAAATCTTCTTTTTGGGCGAAAATATCCCAAAGTTTCATAACATCTTGTTCAGATGTAGTTTCATCTAAACTAATACCAATAGATTTATCATCAATTAAACGTAAATTAATACCCTTATCTTGAGCAGCCTTAATAATTAAATTTGGATTATCTACCTTTATATTAATAGTATCAAAGAAATCATCTGAAGCAATAGTAAAATTAAGTCGCTTTAAACCCTCAGCCAGAAGTACAGTTAAGCGATGAATTTCTTCCGCAATCTTTCTAATTCTTTCCGGCCCATGATAAACAGCATACATAGAAGCAATAACCGCCAGTAACACTTGAGCCGTACAAATATTACTAGTAGCCTTTTCCCTACGAATATGTTGTTCTCTGGTTTGTAATGCCAAACGCAAAGCAGGATTACCATTAGCATCCTTAGAAACCCCAACAATTCTGCCAGGAATTTGACGTTTATAAGCTTCCTTCGTCGCAAAATAAGCAGCATGAGGCCCACCATATCCCAAAGGCACACCAAAACGTTGAGTATTACCCACCGCAATATCCGCCCCAAATTCACCAGGAGGAGTCAGCATTGCCAAACTCAAAATATCCGCTGCTACAGTAACCATCGCCTTAGCTTCATGTGCCTTAGAGATAAATTCCCGGTAATCATAGATAGTGCCATCAGTTGCAGGGTATTGTAATAATGCCCCAAAAATTGGTTCTTGGAAATCAAAACTTGAATAATCACCAATAATGATTTTAATTCCTAAATGTTCAGCACGAGTTTTAACAATTTCAATAGTTTGGGGATGACAAGTATCGGCAACAAAAAAAGTATCCGTAGATAATTTAGAGATACCATAACTCATACTCATTGCTTCAGCCGCTGCCGTACCTTCATCTAATAAAGAAGCGTTAGCAATTTCCAAGCCTGTTAGATCGATAATAGCTGTTTGGAAGTTAAGTAATGCTTCTAATCTACCTTGAGCGATTTCTGCTTGATAAGGAGTATAGGAAGTATACCAACCAGGATTTTCTAAAATATTCCGTAGTATGACAGGTGGGGTTATACAATCAGAGTATCCCATTCCTATATAAGAGCGAAAAACTTGATTTTTACTAGCAATTTCTTTTAATTTGGCAAGAGCCGTATATTCACTGTGTGCTACTGGTAAATTTAAAGATTCATCCAATTTAATTTTTTTGGGAATAGTTTGCTCAATCAGGGCATCTAGAGTAGAAAACCCTAATGATTTGAGCATTAGATCCATTGATTCTGGAGTAATTGAGATGTGTCGCTGGGAAAAAGGTGTTACTTGTTGTTGCATCCGATAAATTTGATAATTTTCTTAAATCTTGGAAAAATCTATTTTTTCAAGTATTTTACTATTATATAAGGTAATGAAGCCTGATTAATCAAGGATTGCGTATTTAAGCGGAATTTGCAATCATTAAATATTAACCATTTCCAAAATGAAAAGTATCATCAAAAAATTACCTCAACTCTATAACTAACAAGGTAAAATTAATCTTAAATCACCAAAAAGTAGTAGTGCGTCAAAAGATGAATTCAGACGCAACTACAAAATCAACAGTGTTTACAAAAAAAATCAATAATTTGAGGATTGGGGAAGTTTTTAGAGAATTTTAGTTCTATATTAGTTAAAAACTCTATTCATCACCTTCAACATGGCTACGATATTCGCTAGCAGATAAAGCATCTTCAATTTCATCATCAGGATTGTCAACCCTCAATTTGATTAACCAACTTTCTCCATAAGGATCATCTGCAATGGTTTCAGGGGATTCAATTAATCCATCATTTCTAGCAATTACTGTGCCAGAAACTGGAGAAATCAAGTCCTCTACTGCTTTTACCGATTCAATTGTTCCAAAAGTTGCTCCAGCCTCAAGAGCATCGCCATCTTCTGGTAATTCAAGAAAAACAATATCACCAAGTTGCTCGATAGCAAAAGCACTAATGCCTACAGTGGCAATTTCCCCATCTAAACGGACGTATTCATGGGTATCAAGATATTTTAAATCTTCGGGATATTCTAACTCCATCTTCTATTTTCTCAATTTTTAGCAAAGCTAAGTGTACACTTATTTAGTTAAACTTAATCAGTCAATCTATGCTAGATTTTTTCTAAATTTTGTTAAACTTCAACCTTTTATTATCATAGATCCATCTATATCGATTCATAGGGCAAAAATTTTTTTAATGTGTTACTATTTAAGTGAGAAATGCTAAATTGACCCCTTAAATTAGAACAGGAGGTGATGGGGTTGGGAGTAGTTTATATCGGCGATCGAGCTACTGGAAAGACTGCTCTAGCGACAGAATTAATTAATCCTGATTTGAAAAAATGGGTCCATATTTCTGGACAAAGCTATGATAATCTCAAACGGATTTTATGCGATGATCTTGGTAATTTTAAAGGTACTGATATTGATAGAGTAAATGTTTCTAGTACTCGACGGTTTGAAGTGCAAGTCAAATTGCCTTCAGGTCCTCAGATTATTCCTGTGGATTGGGTAGATACTCCGGGGGAAGTTTGGCGGCGATATTGGCCTAAAGAAAATCCTCAACAGTGGCAAAAAATTTTAGCTAATTTGTCTAAGAGTGAAGGTATTATGCTAATTTTACCTCCTTATCGAGATCTGCCAGACCTTAAAACAGAGGTTGCAATGCAATTTCCTACTCAAGAACAATGGTGTTATCGTTTTCAACGTTGGGTTAGTTTTTTTCGTTCTAATTGTCATGAAGCACGACATATTCTTATTTGTTTAAATAAAGCAGATCTGTTTTGTGATTTAAACACAGAAGTAAATTTATTAGAATACAATCCAGAAGGATCTATGCTAAATTGGTTTAGGCGAAATTCATATATTAAACAAAAATATTTTTACCCTATAGAACAACAAATTATGACCATAAACGAGCATTATAAGACAGAAATAGTCAAATGTTTTATCACTAGCATCAAAAATAGAAGTTTGTTAGAATTACCTTGGATTTACTTAGCTGGTCATTTAAGATAAAATAAAGGAAATCAGTAATGGGAAATATTGTAATTATAGGACCTCGTGGCTCAGGCAAAACTACATTTTTAGCAGGATTAGCTTATTGGCCTAAACTGAAAACTAAAATCAAACAAAAAACACAATTGAATGTTACTCCTGTAAATGAAGATACCAAAAAACTGCAAAATATGGCAGAAGATTTAATTTCAGAAGGAGAATCTTTAGAGGCAACTAAAATACCAACTCATAAAAATTTACCAGTATTTAATTTTTATATAGAACTTAATCAACGTTTAAAAAAAGAACCAGAAATAATTAATTTAGTAGTTAAAGATTATCCAGGAGAAATATTTGATGATTTAGCAGACTATTTATCTCAACAAGAATTTCATTATGGAATTAGACCTAAACATGAAGAATTTTGGCAAGACTGTTTTTTACCAGACAATCTTGGTTGTTTAATTTTACTAACAAAATGGTGGGGAAAAGTAGATAGAGAATATGGTAAAAGTTTGGAAGCATTTATTAACTTAATGGACGAAAAACAAAGAACTAAAGATTTTCGAGTAGCAGTAGCTATGAGTAAATGTGAACGAGGGGAATTATGGCCTGGAAGATTAGAACCTGACCGAGATATATTTCAACGTCATTTACCTTATACAAAATCAATTTTAGAGAAAAATATTCCTAAAAAAAATTTGTGCTTTTATGCAATCTCAACCTTTGGAGTCTTAGGAGATAATGATCCCCGTCCCAATCGTATCAATTCTGGTACTAAATCTTTAGAAATGGCAGTATTAAGAGAGAAAAATAAATGGCAACCATACAATGCAATCGCTCCTCTTTATTGGTTAACTACAGGTAAAAAAATAGGCGCAAATGTTCAATAAAATTTTTGCAAATAAAAATAAAGAATCAGAAGTTAAAGAGTTAGAAGCATCTATCCGAATTATTGGCGATCGTGCGGCGGGAAAAACTACTTATTTAGCAGCTTTAGCCCGTTGGCCTGATGTGAACAGAGATAATAAGATTGTAGAATATATTACAGCAATGAATGAGGATGGCTCAGATTTAATTGCTAAAGCTAAAAATATTTTAGAACAAGGGGATGTATTTGAACCTACGTTTTTAGAACAAAATATAGCTTTTATTAAAGATTATACTTTTCGTATTATTCTAAAACCTTCTCCAAGAGAAAGAAAAGGCATATCTCAAGTTGCATTGACCATTAATAGTAAGGATTATGCAGGTGAATTTTTTGGGGATTTACTTCATAAAGCAAACGATCCATTATTAAAAGAATATATTAAAGATTGTTTACAAGCTAGTGGATTTCTCTTATTAATTGATGGTTTATCTTACCGTAAAGATGTCGATTATAGGAATGGTTTAGAAGAATTGCTACAATTATTAGAAAAAAACAAAGAAGATGAAGACTCTCCAAAGCGAATTGCCTTAGTTTTGACCAAATGTGAACATCCTGAATTATGGACAAATCGAAACAAACCCATGAAAGTTATCCAAGCTCGTTTCCCAAAAGTCAAAGAAAAATTGGACTCTTGGCAAAAGTCAGGAGGAGGTAGTGTAGAGTATTTTATGGCATCGGCTTTTGGAGTGTTTAATAATCGTTTTCCAGAGGGAAATATGACATTAATCAATAAAGGGCAATCGCGACAGGGTGGTTATATTATCAAAAAACCGGAGCTTTGGAAACCTTTTGGATTAGTTGCTCCCATTTATTGGCTTTGTAGTGGCAATCGCTATAAGCAATTAGATTTTGAATAAGGAGATTTAATTGGAATGGATATTCATGAATTTAGTACTGGAATTAAGGCAGAAATTAACTCAGATGGAAGCTGGTTCTCTCTTGGTTTTACTCAAGAATATATGAATAGTACTATTGATCCTATACCTGAAGTAGTGGAAATGGCGATCGCTAATAACTTATTCAAGGTGGCTGAAGGAAAAGCTAGTGAAGACCCAGCAATAATTGGGAGAGTAATTGACAATTGGTCTGTTATAGCTTTAGTTACTCGAGGGCAAGATGAACAAAATAGACCCATATCTTTATATCGATACTTTTTATGTGAAATGAATAATGGTCTTTTGGGTATGGTGAAATATCTACTTAGAGAAAAAAGGATGAAAGGTATTTTTCCAGTTTTTAACCCTTTAGATAAAAAAAAGATAGGACAATATAATCAGTTTCCAGATCCAACGGAAATTATAGGTGCACAATTGAATCCAGAACTTCTTCAATGGTTATCAAGACTTCCTTCTCCTATTTTACCAAAAATAGATTCAGCATATGATAATATTGAAACCATAAATGATTGGGCAAAAGCTAGAGCAAGAATGATAGAAACACCCGTAGCTTGGGCGTACAATGTTGAAGCATTAGATAATCCATGGAGTTTTACTATTATTCATCCCGCTAACGACTCTGCAAGGCTTTCAATTCATAAAATACTCTCTCAACCAAGACTTTTACCAGCGTCTCCAAATATTGATTTACAAGGTATTAAATCCGCAATTCAAACTTTGATTAATTCTTCTAGTTGCTCTTCAGATGGGGTAAAAAAAATAATTAATACTCTAGAAAATAAACAAATATCATCTCAAGATTGGCAAAAACTTTTTGAGGGAGAAGGCGCAGAAAACGCAATAAAAAAACCAATTTATACTAAACAAACTGTAAGATTATTAACTCTTCAAGCAATAGTTATTCCTAAAACTATACCTGAATTTTTACAATGGCTTTATCAAAAAAACTCTCAAGAATTATTAGAAATATCTAGTCAATTTCAAAAATCTTTTGTTCAAAAAATTGGAACCCAGAGAGATACATTCAATATTCAAATAGAAAAAGCAATAGATATTATTTTAAGCAAATTATTAACTAAAAAAGTTGATTCTCAATCCATAGTTTGGTTATTAAATTCCAATGGTGCTTGGCAACATACTAAACAAAAGTTGATTAAAAATGTTGAACAAGATTTAGAATTAATAGGTCAACACAAAAATCCACTTCAAATAGATGACAAATCTTTTTTGTGTAGTAAAAAAATCTGGGAGAAATTAATTAAGACGGGAAAGGTTACAGCTACTATTAGAAAAAATGATTATTATCAGCCTTTTATTGATTTATTTGTTGCACTCAACCAATATAAATTAGCTGCTTATTTTACCCAGATTACTAATAATTATGTTAGTAAAGAACTTTTTAGAAAAGCAGGGTTTAATCCCCAAGATGAACAAGGGAAACTGTATGGAATTATCATCAGAAGAAAAATTTTATTACCAGAAAAATTAGCGAACAATTTAATTACATTTATTAAATTTTCTTGGGATAATAGAGTATTATTATTATTTTTAATTTTCTATGGATTAGTTTGTTTAGCTATTGGTTCTTTTGGTACAATTTGGTTTTTAAATAGAGAAAAAGATAAGATTTCTCCAAAAAAATTACAACAGGCTTTAGCTCAATATCAAACTAATGTTGAAGAAACTAAAAATATCATATCACAATTAGAAGAAGAATATGGAATGCCTCAACAGCTAATTGAAACATCGATGATTAATTTAATGAAAACAATTTTAGAAAATTCTAACCTCAATTCAAAAGCAATTATTAATGATGATACCGAAGAAAATAACAAAAAAGAATGGATAGAAGCTATTTATAATTATGAAAAAATAATAGAAAAAGACAATCAAAATCTTAAAGTTGATGGCATTATTGAAGGCGAAACTACTAAATCTCTTAAATCAAAATTAGAAAAAAAGTTAACTGATAAAAATTATATTGAAACAGAATATGAATTTGATGACACTAGTCAAGCACTTCAAACTATTATTAATGACATGAAAAATCAATTAAATCCAGAAAACGAAGACGAAAGTATTAATGTTATTAATATTATTAATACTCTTAAAGAAATACTTGGTTGGCAACAAGAAAAATGGAAGGAAATTGCTTATACAGGTGTAGTTACAGAAGGAGGAGAAAATACAAAAATTAATCGAGAAAAACAACAATTAAAATGGGTAGGGCAAATTTATCAATATCAAAACCAAAATAAAGAGAAGGTAATGAAAAATCCTGATGGAAAAATCAAAAGAGGAGACGATACTTTTAATTTAATCAAAACAGAAATGGAAGAAAAATTAAAACCATAAAATAAGTGTATTCTCTAAAAATTAACAATGGAAATTTAAGATAATTTAAAAGTGAGAGGTTATGGGTTTATTTGTTTTAGTATTTTCCCAACTTAAAAATTAATGTATAAAATATATCAAACTGAAAATGATTATTATTAATTATCACTTATTTTTTTCAGGAAAATCTAATTTAGATACTCAACCAAAAATAATAAAAAATATGATAGAATAAAACTAGAGAATTAAACAATAAAAATAGATAAATTAACAAATATTATAAACTTAAAAGATGGTTGATATTCATGAATTTAGTACTGGGATAAAAGCAGAAATTCGTTCCGATGGAAGTTGGATTTCCCTAGGTTTTACAGGAAACTATATGAATAGTACTTTAGCATCTATTCCCCATGAAGTTTCCACCGCTATCAATAACAAATTATTTAGTATCGAAAAAATACTCGATAATCAACCAGCAATAATTGCGAGAATTCTAGAAACTTGGTGTGTAGTAGCAATTATTAGTAAAGGTAAAGATGATTTCGATCGAAATGTTGAAGTATATCGTTACTTTCTCAGTGAAGACACTAATAGTTTGTGGACAATTTTAAGACTGATAAAAAGAGTAAAAGATAAATATGGAATCTTTCCTATTTTCAATCCATCCCATCAAAGATTAGTAGGAAAACCAACCCCCTGTAAACCAGAAAAATCACCGTTTGGGCAAGTAGATAATCAAACACAACAATGGTTAAATAGTCAATCTTTTCCCATTTTAATAAAACCAAAAAAAAACTATGATTTACAAACCATTAACTATTGGGCATCAGCAAAAGCAAACGCCATTAATCAAAAAATATCTTGGGCATATAATATTGAAATCCTCTCTAAACCTCAAGAATTTATTTTAATTCAGCCTGCAACAGATGAAGCTTTTAATCGACTTAAACAAACTATTTTTACCCCTAATATCTCATCCTCAAATGATAATAGAAGTAATAATAAAAGTAACAATGAAAATGATGGTGGAAGTAATAATTTTAAATTCAGAGATATAGAAAATGCCATCGATAATTTAATCCAAGATAATAGAATATCCCATCAAGCAATAGATATTATAGCCAAAGCCTTAGAAAACAAAGAAATAAATATTCAAAATTGGCAGAAAATCTTCAATAAAAAAGGTGCAAATATGGCTATATATAACGAAATAGCTAACGAAAAAATAGCCAAACTATTAAGTATTAGAGCAATGATTATTCCTAATACAATTAAAGAATTTTTATCTTGGTTAAATAAAAAAGATAATCAGTGTTTTCAAAATAAATCTAGAGAATTCCAATTAGAATTTATCGAAAAGTTCCCAAAAAAGCAAGAAGAATTGTTAGAAAAAAAATTAATGGCAGGACTTAATATTATGTTGCCAAAATTGCTAAAAGAAGAAATTACCCCACAATATTTTACTATATTATTAACAGGAGGAGGTGCTTGGGTAACTGTCAAAAATCATTTAATAGATCAGATAAAAATTGATTTAGAAATGATAGGAGAAGAAGGTAGTGAAGTAGATAGAAAAGCTTTAAATTTTGGAGAAATAATTTGGTTAAAATTAATCCAAGAATGGGATGATTTACCTGAGAAACCAATCTCTTATTATAAACCTTTTGCCGATTTATTCTATTTAATATTTGAATACAAACTAGCAGCCTATTTTTGTCAAGTAAGTTATAACTATGTTATGGCAGAAATTTTTAGAGAAGCTAACTTCAAAAATAAAGAAGTAAATTTGTATGGATTGACTTTGAAACAAAAGAAAAAATTTTTTTGGTAGGATTTTTAATCTCCCAAAATTATCAAGTCAATAGAAGAAAATAAGTTTTTGATGATATATAGTCAATTTCTTTTACTAGAGAGATAATCCACTTTAAAACTAAAAATTTATTAAAAAATCAGGAACAAATCATCCTCAAATTTCGTCTACAACCAATCACCTAAACTTTAAAATGTCATAGAATCAAAATAATTAGACCTATCATTCTTTCGGCATAATTAAATTAAAGATAAATTTAATAATTAACATCAAATCGTAAAATTATTTGATATTATTAAATTAAGCACAGCAAGGTAAAATCTATGACACAATTGAATCTAAAAGTTGAAGTTCACAGACTTACTGTCGAGATGAAAATTAAACCTCACTCTGATGGTAGTTGGCATAATTGGGGAAAACCTATATACATAAATACTACATTGGCATCAATCCCCAAAGAAATAGAAAATTCCATCGCCTCTGGCAAATTTTTTGTGAAATCAATTGAACCTACTCGCCCAACAATTATTGCTCGAATAATATCAGGTTGGTCAATAGTTTGTATAGCCCTTCGTAATCTTAAAACTGACCTTTGCTCCTATAACTTTTTTATTACTGAAGGTGCAGAAAGTATGTGGAGCATATTAAATTGGTTAGATGATAATAACAGTAAAGATAGTTATTCTTCAATTATATCTTCTCATAATTCAAGAGTTATTAACTTATCTTATAAAGATCGTCCTTATAATAGTTTTGGATTAAAGGCTCAAGATAGAGATAGACTTGTGAAAGAAACTCCATTTTTAATCTTCGATCTTGAGAAAAAACATTCATTGACTAATATTCATTATTGGTCTTATAGTAAATCCAATTTTGATGGAACACCAATAGCTTGGGCTTCTAATGCACAATATCTAGTAAGCAAGGATTTTAACCTAATTCATGTCATAAGTGAAAAAGCTAAAAAGATTTATGATCAACCGGCGAAAACTTATTCTCCTAAGAAGTTTATTTGGACAATGATACCATTATTATCATTAGCAGGATATGCTTTAGCACAAATAGTAGATACTCCAAGACCTAGTCTAGATCAAGTCACAGCATCATCTAATAATATTCCTAACCTTCAAGAAAAAGCACCAGATCCAGATCCAGAACAAAAAAATCTCGAAGAATTTGCTAAAAATGCCAAAATTTTGGATAAAATTATAGAAGATACTCAATCTTCAAGGGAATTAGTTCCTCATGAAGTTATTGTTTCATCACTTCAAGAAATACTTATGAGTTCTAAATCATTAACTGATATCTCTAATAAAGAGTTAAATGAATTAGAACAATTAGAAAAAGATTATCAAATACAACAAGCTCAAGAATTAAAGAATGATATTTCTCAATACCAAGCATCTAATCAATTATCTAATACCAATGGTTTAATCGACAATCAAACAAGAGATAGTATACAATCATCATTATCTGAAAGAATAAAGCAAATAGAACGTGGAGGAAAAGTCTTTGGTGATTTCAAATCGACCCGTTATACAGTTTGTAGTTTAGTGGAAAAATTTAATCCTTCACATCGTCCTATCATAGCATCTTTAATAACACAAATTCTTGAAGAACCTAACTTGCCCAAAAAAGATGCAATTAATCCCAAATATTTTAAAAATTCAACAGAAAAAAATCGCTTAAAATATGCAATAGAATGGGCTAATGCTATTTACAAATATCAAGAAAAACAAAATATCAAAGCAGATGGGATCGTTAATTATGGTGGGACGACTATTAGAAAACTTGAGAACGATTTAAAAAATAAATTGCTTCAAAATCCAGAGTTTAAACACTTAGCATCAAATTTAACCACACACTAAATAATGAGCACATCTAATTATAAATGCTCTACCTACTTCATTGCACAACCTCTTGTAACCTTAAAATTGCAGGAGGTTAAATCAAAACTTTATTAAAAATTTAAATATCTATGTAAAAGTAGCCATATAAAAAATTATAATTTCATCTATTAAAATCTTATTTATAGTAAGTTTACTTAATTTTTAGCTATTATAGAATTAAAGTAATCAATCTTGATCATTTTTTAAAATAATAATTCTTTACAACAAAAAAATTTTTCTAATTTATAATTAAATTTGTTATTATATTTCCAGTTCTCATTTTAACTCAAATCTATTTAATGTAAAAAATCGAATAAACTAATAGACTTTTGATAAAAGATTATTACAAATTACTTTTTCTAATAATCTTGAAATTTAGAAAATGAGAATATTTTTATTAATCTCCACTAAATACACTAAAAATACATACACCAAAATTAAATATATCAATTTAAAATACCATGATGCAATTACCATCCCCTAAAAAAATAGAAATCCATAAGATTTTTGTGGAAACAAATATAAAATTAAAACCTGATGGGACTTGGAATAATATTGGCAAAGCCAGAAAACATACGACTTTTGCCTCCATACCCCAAGAAATAGAAAAAGCCATCACCGCTAAACAGTTTAGTGTTAATTCCATCCATCCCACTCGCCCAACAATCATTGGTAGAATTATTTCTAATTGGTGTGCCGTGGCTGTGATTATGCGTTGTGCTAATACTAATAAGTGTTTGCATTATATTTTAGTAGCTCAAGGTAAAGATAGTATATGGAGTATCTTAAATTTATTATCTGAATGTGAAAATTCTAACCATAATTATTCTAGTATTGCCAATAGAAAATTAAGTAAAGAGACAATAATCTATCAAAAGCCTCTTTTTGATTGTTCTAAGCTTGACAATGATTATAAAAATACTCTAATTAAGACTAAAACATATCTAATCAAAGACCTTCAAAAAAAAGAAGTTTTATCTCATATTCATTCTTGGTCACAAAGTAAATCTAATCTTGATGGTACTCCAGTAGCATGGGCATCTAACGCAGAACATCTAGAAAGTAAAGATTTTAATGTCATCCATGTCATTAGTAACAAAGGAATTGATATTCATACAATAAAGCCCATAATTCCTCCTGCAAATGACGAAAAGCCTAATCTTCTAATATTTGCTGGAGTCATCGCGGGAATAATAGCTTTTATTAGTTTAGCAGCTTTAGGAGGAAATTATCTAAGCAATAGAATGATAAGTGAAAATTTAGCTGAAAAACCTAAAGATACTAACTCAGAAGCATCTATAGATTCTGAAATAAATAATAATAATACCATTAATGCCAGCCTAAATAATGAGCTAATTCTTTCTAATAGTAGAAATGTACCACAAAAAGCCATAGACGAATTTGGACATCGTAAATCTACTCGTTATACCATTTGCACTTTAGTTGAAGTATATGAGGAAAAATATCGTCCAACTATTTTAAGTTTAATAACTGAAGTTCTAGAAAAGCCTGATTTACCAAAGAGAAATGCCATTCATCCAAATTTATTTGAAAAAGCAAATAAACAACTTCAAGAAAAATATGCAATAGAATGGTCAAAAGCAATTTATAGATATCAAGAGAAACATAATTTAACAGCAGATGGCATCGTAAATTATGGTGGACGAACTATCAAACAAATTGAAAAAGATTTATACAAGAAACTCTCACTCTCAGAAGATCCAAAATTAAATCAGCTAGGGGAAATTTTAGCCAGCAAACGAAACATAAAAACATAAAAGAGCAAAATTAATCCATCGATGCTCTAAGCTGAAATATTACCAAACCTCTTGTAAAATAAAAATAGCAGGAGGTTAAATCAATACTCCAAAGATGAGTCATACTAAATCCTGTTTAAAAAAATCACAAACTTTAAATCTATGAAATCCATTCTATACAAAGAATTCAGCTATTTTCAATAAAGGGGGTATGTAAACCGGATGTGGTATCAAATGGAATCAATGAGAATCTATTTATACATACTAGCTGGAATAACATCAGCATTAATAGGTTGGAATATAGGAGAATTTTTATTTACCGACATAGGATTATTTGAGACAGCCCAACTCAAAGAAATTATCATCTTCCCCTGCGTAGCAATCTCCCTAGCTATTGGCATGGTATCCAATGAAATCCTGCTTACCACCCCAACCCGAATCAAACTTTGTTGGCGTAGAATCAAACAAGCCATTCCCATTGCTTTAGGATTAGGATTAGGATTAGGATTAGTCGGGGGGATACTATTTGAAATTTTACTCCGACATGGAAACTTACCATCTCCAATTGTCAGAAGTTTCAGTTGGATATTAGTAGGAATCGCTGTTGGTTTATCTGAAGGATTAACTTGGCGTTGGCAAAGTGTAGAAGCAGGCAATAAAAAACGTTTCCGAAAAAGATTTATCAACAGTTTAAAAGGTGCTGGTATAGCAAGTTTAATAGCAGCATTAATATTTGAAATTATTCGTTTATTTGGAAATTTATCACCTGTTTTAAGAATAATCGAAGAACCCATAGGATTTTCTCTTTTAGGCTTATCATTGGGTTTAACATTTAGTTTCACAAATTCTCCTAGTTCTGTAGCCGCCTTGAGAGCAGGTACAGGATTTGAATATCGAGATAGTTTTAGTAATCTAAATTCAAGTGCTACCATAGCAGTTAATTATCCTTGGATTGATAAATCTTTTCTTCAAATCATTGGCTTAAGCGAAGAAAATAGGATAGAAGAAGGATTATCTATTCAACTTCCAAGTCAAGGAAAAATTATTATTGGTTCTCCAAATAATAAAAAGGCACATATTTGTTTACCAGAAGTCCCAATTCATGTAGCATTTCTTGAGTTAGTTGAGCGCAAAGTAATTCTTAAACCTAATCCTCAAGCTTATTTTAGTATTACCATTAATGAAGAAAAATTAGGGCCTAGAGAAAATAGGGCCTTAAAACATAATGATGTTATCACTTTTTATACTGTAAAGGATAAAATAATCAACCATGAAAAAATGTATCGCTTTGTTTACTACAACCGCTTCTTGGATCCCCAAGCTTAGTATATCAATGTTAATCTTAAGCTGTTTAACTAATCCAGCGTGGGGGCAAATAAAAAAAGTTACTATTCAAAATAAAACAGTTGACGAAGAAAAAGTAGAATTAAGAATTAAAGTACAAGAAACAAATAGATCAGCTTTGTATTTAAAAGAAGAAAACTTTCAAGTTTTAGTGAACGATGATGAAGTTGATATTATAAATTGGAAAAGCCCTGAGGAAATAGCCCCCCCTCCTGCTAGAATTGTCTTTTTATTAGATATGAGTGGTAGTATGAGAGAAAATGATTCCACTAGAACTACTAAATTTAAAGGAGCAATTCGAGCAATTCGTGATTTTATTAACAAAATAAAAACCAAAAATAGCGATGAGATTACTATAGCAATTGTGCCTTTTGGTGTAACATCTGGAAGAGGTTGTCCTATAAATTTCACTCCATATACTTATGATTTAAAAAATGATGATTTTTTTACAGCCAATGATAATAAATTAAGAGATTTTATAGATAATCTCGCCTCTCAAGAGAAAAATCTCTGCGCTTCTACAGATTTATATAATCCTTTAATTGAAGTAGTTCAATTTTTAAACGATCGAACTAACTCAAATTTATACCCAAATAATCCTCAATTACCAGAAGACCATCCCCAACAACCTCGTAAACCACAACTTTCTGTCATTCTTCTCTCAGATGGTGGTCATACAGAGGGAAATGATCAACAATACTTCCAACAACTCCAAGGAATATTAGAGGGAAATCCTAATATTATTGTGCATACTCTTGGATATGGTTATGATGCAGATCGTAAAACACTAAGACAAATTGCTGATATAAATAAAGGAATTTATCAATTTTCTGCCAGAAGTTCTGAAGTTGTTACAGCCTTAGAAACCTTTCTCAATGCCACCCTTGGGGAATATGAAATCACTTTCAATACACCATTTCCAGAAAAAGGAAGAGAATACGAGACTGTAGTTAAAGTGAACCAAGGAGAAAGTATCATCTCAGATCCAGTGTATTACAGAATTCTTTGGGAACCCCTACCTTTTGCTTATAGATTTGGAATGGTTGTTGTCATTTTGATTCTGCTAGGGATTGGAGGAGCATTACCATTGTGGTTATGGGGAAAATATATCGAAAAAAATGCTTAAACCTTGATAAATTGCACGATTTCAGCCTCATTACTTTCTCGTGCCACTCTAACTAATAAACCCGCTAAAACTAAACTAGCAATAACCGAACTACCACCATAGCTAAATAGAGGGAATGGTAAACCAGTAGTAGGTAATGCCCCTGTAGCCACACCAATATTCAAAATAGATTGGCCCACTAGAAAAATCATTCCCCCCATAGCAACTAATCTTGAAACACGATCTTTACACTTCCAAGCCACCATCAAAGCAAATGTGGCATAAGTAATCAGCAAACATAGTAAGAAAATCGAGCCAAAAAAGCCAAATTCTTCTGCATAGACGGAGAAGATAAAATCAGTATATTGGATTGGCAAATAAAATAGTTTTTGTTGAGACAAGCCAAAACCAGCGCCTGAAAGACCTCCAGAACCTATGGCAATTAAACTTTGAACCAATTGATAACCATCTCCTTGAGGATCCTTCCAAGGATTGATAAAAGATGTTACTCGACGGAATTGATATTCATGGATACTGATACTAATAGCTGCTGTCAATATTCCTAAAACTGCCATTGAACTAAGATATCTCAAACGAATCCCACTAGCTAAAGCGATACTCCAGAGACTAATTCCGCACAAAGCTGTAGTACTAAGATTAGGTTGTTTGAGAATAACTGCCAAAACAGTAGCGAAAGCTATAAGCCACAAGAGTCTTTTATCAAATTTAACTTTATTCCATTGACCAAATATTTTAGCAGATTGAATAACTAAAAAAGGTTTAAGTAATTCAGATGGTTGAACTAAAACTGGGCCAACAGATAACCATCTAGTTGCACCATTAATTGTTGTTCCCATTCCCGGAATTAAAGTTAAAATAATTAATCCCAGTATTATAAAAAACATAAATGGAGAAATGACTAAAAAATCATTCAGAGGCGCGCGAACAATTTTATTAAAAAGAGTTAAACCAATTGCTACCCAAATTAACTGTCGAAAGAAATAATGGAATCCATTCCCATACTCTGCTTCAGCCACCGGATAAGAAGCAGAAAACAAAGTTATCAAACCAACAGTTAGCCATAATAATGTTAACCAACGTAGAATTCGGGCTTCAAAACCCCATTCTTTTACTTCCGAATCAAAACAAGGAATTATATTTTTAAACACTATTAAAAAAAGATTAACTAATACTTCTGGCTTAATAATACTATAATATTTTTATTAATTATTTTTTTATAAAATTTTGATTAATCATTACTATTCCCATCTCCCATTCTTCCCATTCTTTGATTAAGTAAAAAGTAAGAAATAAGAATATATACTAAACTCTCCCAAGTCTTCCCCATCTCCCATTCTCCCATTCTCCCCATCCTTGATTTAAGTAATAAGTAATAAGTAATAAGTAATAAGTAATAAGTAAATAAGATGCACTTTTTTTCTCCCGACTCTCCCAAGTCTTCCCAAGTCTTCCCAAATCTTAAGAAACTCCCAATCTCCCAATCTCCCAATCTCCCATTCTCCCCATCTCCCCATCTCCCCATCTCCCATTCTCCCATTAACCAATCTCCCATTCTCCCATTTTCCCCATCTACCAGAATTGTCGGGTTTACATCTCAATGCAAACACATATGAGTTAATACTCCCGACATTTTATATTTTTTTTTATAAAAGTCCAGTATTAGTACCTTGCTTCCCTGTAGCTAACTGAACTTTAAGAATTTTTCCACCCATTTTCATAATTCTTTGTTGTTCCCGAAACCAGTTATCATAAGGAACTAACTTAGTAAAATAAGTATTTTGTAATTCTCTTTGAGTTCTGATTCTAGTTTGACTAGGAACGCAAGCAGTTACTTTAAACATCCGCATGGGTTAACTTCTCCTGTGTAAATATCTCTTTAAAAATTTTAAAAATGATCTTGCTAAGTTGATCTAAACATAAAAAGCGATTCAAAACTAGAGTATTTTCTCTATCGCTCTACAACTTTTTTGAATTTTTCATTTAATTCAAAGGCAGGGAGTCAGGAGTCAATACTAGAAAGACACAGTCTTCAAAAAACTAGCACTTACTCTTAACTTCCCAGACCTTTAGTGAAAATCGACTCTCGTCAAAGACGATCAAGACGATTTAATTAGCTTAAGCCAGAGCAGATATAGTCGAAATAGACGCCCATTTCCTTACCAGCATCCATACCAACCAAGCTAGCAGTAACTTCTTTCATTGCTTGAATAGCTTGAACTGTAGAGCTAATAGGTACACCTAAAGAATTGTAAGTTTCCTTTAACCCATTAAGAACACGCTCATCAAGGATGGAAGGATCCCCAGCTAACATTGCATAAGTAGAGTAACGTAAGTAGTAATCCAAGTCGCGAATACAAGCAGCATAGCGACGAGTAGTGTACATATTTCCACCGGGACGAGTTACATCAGAGTAAAGTAAAGACTTAGCAACAGCTTCCTTAACGATGCTAGCTGCGTTAGCACTAATTACACTAGCAGCACGAACTCTTAATGCGCCTGTTTGAAAATAGTTCTTAAGCTTATCCATAGCACCAGCATCTAAATACTTGCCTTGGACGTCAGCAGAATTAATTACAGAGGTAATTGCGTCTTGCATTGTTTTGTTTCCTTTTTTTCCTGGTCTAAAATTCGTAGCAAATGTTCAATTTCTCTTTGCCTTTTAGCAAATTAACTAAAATCAAATAGCAAAGACTCGTACTTTGGGAATTAATCCCTTATTGCATAGCACCGATTACATAATCGAAGTAGCTTCCAGCTTCACCTGCATCTTCAGCAGACATCATAGAAGTTGCAATCTCTTTCATTTCGCGAACGCTTTGAGCTACTGCACCGATGTCAGTTCCCAAAGACTTGTACATTTCAGCAACGCCTACCAATCCGATTTCCTCGATTGGAGTTACATCCCCAGCTACTACTCCGTAAGTAATCAAACGAAGGTAGTAATCCATGTCACGTAAACAAGTAGCAGTCATTTCTTCACCATAAGCATTTCCGCCAGGAGAAACAACATCAGGACGCTTTTGAAATAATTTATCTCCAGCTTGCTTAACGATACGCTCACGAGATTCAGTTAGAGTTTGAGCAATACGAAGACGGCTTTCACCGCTAGTAACAAAAGCTTTAATTCTATCTAATTCTCCGGGGCTAAGATAGCGGGCTTCCGCATCTGCATTCACGATTGACTTCGTGACTATACTCATTTATGGATTCCTCCGATAACATTCCAAATCTATCGACTATTCCAGTACTACTGTAACTGGTATTGGGCACAGATTAACTTTTTAGGTAAAAAACTTCTACCTTTATTTTGATAACCTTGCCGCAATTCTCCTGAGATTATTTTCAGGCATGAAGTTGACATTCGCTTTAGTTTCTTAATACTTTTTAACATTCTGACTCAGTTTAGTTTTTTTCCACAAAGCTAATTAAGTTCTAGTCAAAAGTCGAGAAACTAAATCTCTATAATCAGCAAAATAAGGGCAAGACTTAAAGCCATTTTGCCCTCAGGATAGGATCAAGTTTATACCTTATACCTTAGTCTTAACAGGCTTAAAGCTAGGTACCACCAATTCTAAATCCTGCTTAGTTAGCTTATTATAAAGCTTCTCTGTATTGGGGAAATTTGCCGCAGGAAGAGTTGGGAAACGGCGATAAGGTACTGTATCCTCACCAAATACTTGAAGATATTCCATTCCAGAAACCATTGCACCTATAAAAGCACGAATTCCTTGATTTGCCAAAATTTGATTATAATCCTGAATTTCTTTTTGGTTCAAAGGCGCACGACCTAAGAAATGCTTAGTTCCTAATTCGATTACCTTAGTATTGGGGTAAGGAGTATAGAATTCCTTGATATATAGATCAGAGCATCCTAATCCTTCAATAAATTCCTTAACAGTGATTTCTCCATTACCTAGTTTACTTTCTAAACCTGTAAATTCATTTTTCACTACATAAGGCTCAACATCTCGCTCAAAAATTTGACGGTATGCCGCACGAATCGCATTTTTCACCGCTACCTTATCACTAAGATCAATAACCTTGAATGATTTAGTTTGTTGACGGCTAACGGAAACACCTTGATTGATACGGTAGTTAATTTCAGGAGTTGTACGTTGATCCTTAACTTGCCCTAATTCGATAAACTTAGGTGTTACTTCCTTATCTACTCGCTTACCAATATCAGAGCGTAGATTTCCAGGACGTGCTTGACGTAACTGCAATCCAGAAGGTGTTAAATAACGCTCGTAAGGTACAGTATCCTCTCCAAAAGCCTCAGAATATTCTAAGCTATCGATAATGGCATCAATCAAAGCATAAAAACCTTTCTTAGAGCAAAGATCGAAATACTTATTCATCTCACTACGACCATAAGTAGGACGACCTAACAAACGACGGTGAATATACTCAATAGCTTTAACAACATAGAAAGGTGCCCAGTAAGTCTTCAGAAATACATCGGACTTCGCTAAAATCTTGATAAACTCTCGAACTGTAATATCACCATTTTCCAGTTTCACTTCCGCAACACTATTGCGTTGGCTTTCATAGACTAATCGTCCAAATACTTGACGATATGCTGCTAAAATCAAAGCCTGAGTTGAAGTTTCACCAAATTTCACCGAAGCACCATTGCTGCTTCCTGGTAGTTCATTATTTAAACGGAATACCTTCGCACCTAAAGAACCAGGAAATACGCCTCTTGCTTTAGGATTACTGTTTTGATTATTAATTCCAGGTCCACGATGAATTAAAATTCGCTTCGTATCCTTATTGAAAGGCGCAGGGCGACTGCTAGGATTGCGAGTTTCTTTGGGGAAAATAGCTCCAAATTGAATCTCTAAAGGATCGTTTCCAGAACCATATACGTGCTGATCTGGTAAAGGACGATCGTACTTAGCAAAAGTAGTTACAAATTGAGGAACTTTACGGAAGGGAGCACTATAGTTAAATAAATCTTGCTGCATCCCCCAGTTGCGACATTCTTGAGCTTCTTGTCCTAAACCTCTTAGATAAGGAACAGTTTCTTCCCCAAAATAATCAGAGTATTCTTGAGAATCAACTAGCGCATCAACTAATGCTCCTAGTCCACCATTAGAAACAATAGAGAAATATGACTGTACTTCTTCACGAGATGAAGGACCACGACCTAAGAAATGACGGAAAGCTAATTCTAAAGCACGGCTATTAATAAATGGCTCAAAGAATTGTTTACGATATAAAGGAGATTTACCTACTCGACGGACAAACTCTTTCATCGAAATATCGCCATTTTTAACTTTAGATTCTAAATCTGAAATAGATAAACTATAAGCACGAGTGATATCTCTTTCAAAAATTTGACGATATGCCGCTTTAATTACAGCCTGTTTTTCCAATTGGCTTAAACCAGGCTTCATCACAAACTTTGGTCGGCGTTGAGCAGAGTTATAGTAACTTAAAGGTAATTCTAATCCCTGTTGAGAAGTAGAAGTTCCTTGACGTAATTTATTACTAGGAGTTGGAGCGTTTAATTCACTAATAAGTATCTCAAAATATTCACTGATAATTGCTTTTGCTTCATTATCTTTGTTGAAGTACTTAAGGGATGATCTTTTCATAGATTGCAACCCAGCAATAGCTGCATTAACAGAACAACCATTCTCCAACACTTCCCTTAAACCACGAGTGTTAACAATCAGAATGTTAGGATCACCTGCAACAATAGCATAAGTTACATAACGCAAAAACCAAGATAAATCTCTTAGTGATTTTTGCATGTTGGAAGGGCCATAACGAGCTACATTAATAGGACGAAATGCTACAGAAGCAGAAGAACCTGAACTAAATGAGCTTCCGCTATCAGAATCACCACCACTAAATAAAGATCCTAAACCGCTGAAAATTCCGCCTTTTTTCTTACTTTCCTGTTTTCCTTCTTTTTCTTCCTTGGTTTCAACATAAGTAAGATTTCCTAGTTTCATCCCTTCTTTGGTATCCACCATTACTGTGGCTCCCCCTGTGGCTACATCATCTTCAGGAGGCTTTTCTAAATAAGCCATTGGTGAACCACCTGTAAAAATCCGATTAGCCGCAGAAGAAACTATATTATCTGAGTTTTTCGTTAAAGTTTGAGCTATTTCTAAACGCTTATAACCAGAATCAAAATAAGTTGTTAATTCATTAAGTTCAGCTGCTTCTAAAAAGCGATCTTGTTGCTCTGCGATCGAAATGGCTGATACTGGTACAGTTTGATAAAGTTGAGTTCTTGATAGTGAACTTCCACCACTTGCTTTTATACTCATTTGGTTTCGACTATCTCCTAAATTTCCAAATTGTTACTTTCTTAAGAACAGGGGCTTGGATCTATCTAGACAATTTCTTAGATTTTGGCCCGTGTATCCAATTTAATCTTTAATATCATAATCAGAATCTAGATTAAAACTTTTCGGGCTTCCATAGGGGTTTTATTAAGATTTATGTCAAAACAATTATTTTTTAACAATTCTATTCCTTCTTAGCAAAGGATTCTTGCAAAAGACGAATATACAGCACTAGATCTACATAGTTGATAATTTCTTCTCAAAGGAAAGAAAGCACTTTTTATCTCTAAATTGTTTATTTTTTATAATTTCTTAATTTTTTCTCTTTTGAGTTATCATAGAAATTGGTATTGAAAACTATAGAAGATTTCAAATTTACAGAATATCCTAAACATTAGAGCCTAGATACAGTAAGATGATCAAGATAAAATGAGCGTTGCATCTGAGTAATGGAGTTAATTTAGTCATGTCTGACATTAGAGCTGCTGTTTCCAAACTTTACAATACTTATCCCTTTCCTCCAGAGGCTCTTTTAGATGAACCTCCTCCAGGTCATAATTGGCGTTGGAGTTGGCTAGCAGCTTATAATTTTTGCAGGGGAGAAAAACCACCCCATCTTGATATTCGGATTTTAGATGCGGGCTGTGGTACTGGTGTGGGAACTGAGTATTTAATTATGCTTAACCCTCAAGCAGAAGTAGTTGCCATCGATATTAGTGAAGAGGCTTTATCTATAGCGCAAGAGCGTTGTCATCGATCGGGTGTGATTGCTAATTCTCAAGGGAAAGTAGCATTTCATCAGCTTCCTTTGGAAGAGGCAGAGACATTACCTGGGCAATTCGATTTGATTAATTGTGTTGGGGTTTTACACCATTTAGCTAATCCTATTAAGGGGATCCAGTCTTTGGCAAAAAAACTTCGTCCCGGTGGATTAATGCATATCTTTGTATATTCAGAGTTAGGGCGTTGGGAAATTAGTTTAATGCAACAAGCCATCAGTCTTTTACAAGGAGAAAAACAAGGTGATTATGTTGATGGGGTAGATATTGGCCGCAAATTATTTGCTACTCTACCACCAGAGAATCGTTTGGTAAAAAGAGATAAAGAACGTTGGAGTTTAGAAAATCATTTGGATGGTTATTTTGCTGATATGTATGTTCATCCCCAAGAAATTGATTACAATGTTAATACTCTCTTTGAATTAATTGATGCTTCAGGTTTAGAGTTTGTAGGCTTTTCTAATCCTAAATATTGGCAAATAGAACGTCTATTGGGCAACTCTTCTAGTTTGATGGAAAGGGCTGCTGGTTTAACACCTCAAGAAACTTATCGATTGATTGAACTTTTGGATCCAGATATTATTACTCACTATGAATTCTTCCTAAGTACATCAGCTATTGAAAAAAATGATTGGGCTAATGACAATGAATTACTAGCAGCCACAAGCGAACGTCATCCCTGTATCAATGGTTGGCCTAGTCAGAATTTATTTAACCTAGAATACGAGATTGTTAATATATCAGAGGCAGAGTTTCAGTTTCTTAGCACAAGCGACGGAGAAAAAACAGTTAAGGAAATTTTAGCTACAGTTTCTTTAGATTTAAATCAAGTTCGCGCACTTTTAACTAAACAGCTAATTATTTTGAAACCTCAAATTTCAAAGTAAAGAGAAACTACAGAAAATCAACGTGTTTCTTAAGATTTACAAAAATTAAAATTTTCAAGCCATACCATGATATTATAACTCGTGGCTCGTTTATAGCCCCAAAATACACCACCTTGGAATCTGGAGTTCATCCAATCTCCAAGTCTCAGTAAGATCATCTCTGACAAGGAAAAACCCATATTGGGTATTATTCCATAGAGATCAAAATCAATGCTACCAAATCAAGATTTATTACTACTGAAAAAAAAGTGACTTCATCATCTAATCAATCCCTTAAATCACAACCAATCAATGAGACTTCCAACAATGAAGACTCTATGCAAGAGTATCACCAACTAAAACAAAATATTTTATTGGTAACAATAGCTATTACGGCTATAATTTTCATCTTTGTCTGGAAATTTTACAGCTTGCACATAGCATCTAGTTATATATTAGGAGCTTGTGTTGGGGTGGTATACTTAAGAATGTTAGCACGGGAAGTTGAAAGAATAGGTAGTAATAACAAGAGAGTAGGTTCGGGTCGATTAGCATTGGTTGCAGGATTGATAATTGCCGCCACACAATGGCAACAATTAGAAGTTTTGCCCATTATACTCGGATTTATGACCTATAAAGCAACAATAATTTTTTATGTAATACCAAACACTTTATTGTCGGTACAAAATAAAAAAGATTGAATGCTTTAATAAAATCCAAAAAGTAGATCAAGATTAGGGGAATGAGAATAAAATGGAGATTTTAGAGAGTTTAAATTTTCTAAATTCTTGGAATATAGCTGAATTAGAAGTAGGTAAACACTTCTACTGGAAAATTGGCAGCATTCAATTACATGGTCAGGTATTTCTTTCATCCTGGTTTGTAATTGCAGTATTACTAATTCTTTCCATCGCAGCTACCAGAAATATCCAAACAGTACCTACTGGAATCCAGAATTTCATGGAATATGTACTGGATTTTATTAGGAGTCTAACTAGAGATCAAATCGGAGAAAAAGAATATCGCCCTTGGGTACCATTTGTAGGCACACTATTTTTGTTTATATTTGTCTCAAATTGGTCCGGAGCACTAATTCCTTGGAAAGTAATTGAAATACCAGATAGCGAATTAGCAGCTCCCACTAACGATATCAATACTACAGTGGCTCTAGCTTTATTAACATCATTGGCTTACTTCTACGCAGGTATTAGTAAAAAAGGCTTAGGCTATTTTGCCGACTATCTTCAGCCAACGCCAATTATGGCTCCTTTTAGAGTATTAGAAGATTTTACAAAACCTTTATCATTAAGTTTCCGTCTCTTCGGAAATATCTTGGCAGATGAGCTAGTAGTAGCTGTATTAGTACTATTAGTTCCCCTATTTGTACCCTTGCCATTGATGATTTTGGGTCTATTTTTAAGTGCAATTCAAGCACTAATTTTCGCAACTCTTGCTGCTTCTTATATTGGAGAAGCTCTAGAGGGCCACGGTGAAGAAGAACATTAATCATTTGGTAATATAAACCTGTTGATTATGGGCTAATAAAGAGATAAAATACCCTGTATCGCTGAAAAGAAAGCGATAACTTCCAAGGGAAAAATCCCTAGAAGAATGGTTAATTTGTTGTTAAATTTTCGTAGTTGTTTTTTAGTAAATAAAGAGGAAAAAAATCATGGATCCATTAATTGCTTCCGCTTCCGTTGTAGCTGCAGCTCTAGCTGTAGGTTTAGGAGCTATCGGACCTGGAATTGGTCAAGGTAATGCAGCAGGACAAGCAGTAGAAGGTATTGCTCGTCAGCCAGAAGCTGAAGGTAAAATCCGTGCAACTCTATTATTAAGTTTGGCATTTATGGAAGCACTAACAATTTATGGTTTAGTTGTTTCTCTAGTATTATTATTTGCTAACCCATTCTCCTAAATTGGGAAATAAACTACGCCTACGTAGTATCTAAATTGCCTGGGTCAAAAATAGCAGCAAAAATGGCTATTCCCAGGCAAAAAATACATACAGTTAAGATTACTTAATCAGTGAAAAATTAATGATACACTGGACAATTTTCTTGGTGACAGAACCATTAGAAGAAGCTGTCGAAGGAGGATTATTTGATATAAATGCTACCCTGCCATTAATGGCAATACAATTTGTACTTCTGGTGGCATTATTAAATATGGTTTTCTATAAACCATTAACTAAAGCAATCGAAGATCGTGCTGAATATGTTCGCAAAAATTTAGCCGATGCTCGAGAAAAAAAAGAAAAATCCGAAAATCTGGCCAAACAATACGAACAAGAGTTATTTGATGTGCGTCGTAAATCTCAAGAAATAATTGGGACCGCTCAAGCCGAAGCACAAAAAATTATCTCCTCTCAAATGCAAGAAGCTCAGCAAGAAGTGGCAAAACAAAGACAAGAAGCAGCAGCCCAAATCGAAAATGAAAAAGCTAATGCTTTACAGTCTTTGGAGCAAGAGGTGGATACTCTTTCAAGTCAGATTGTAACTAAATTATTAGGGCCAGAATTGGTTAAATAAAAGCAAATATGACATTTTGCCAGATGGGATCTTAAGGCAAACATTAGTTAGTAAGAATTTTTGAAACCTAAAATTTGAAAACTAAAAATTGTGGCCAAGAATCCTTTAATAAAGTAAAAAAAATATAGCTCAAAGGTAGATGCAAATAGTGGTTCATTATCTATACTTAGCCACAGAAGCAGCTGGTGAAAGTGGTTTTGGTTTTAATTTCGACATTTTAGAAACAAACCTGATAAATTTAGGGATTATTATCATTCTATTAGTAGTCTATGGCGGCAAATTTATCGGGAATATTCTTGAGGAAAGACGCACCAAAATTGAAGGAGAAATTCTTGAGGCAGAAAATCGAGCCAAAGAAGCAGCCGCAGCTTTAGCAGATGCCCAACAAAATTTGGCACAAGCTCAAGCCCGTGCTGAACAAATACGCAAAGATGCAGAAGAAACTGCTCAAAAAACTAAAGAAGAGATCCTCGCTCGTGGAAAAGAAGATTTGGCACGTCTTCAAGCTAGTGCAGCCCAAGAATTAGATACTGAAAAAGCTAAGGCTATGGCTTATCTAAAACAGCGCATCGCTACTCTTGCCCTCGAACGAGTTGAATCTCAGCTAAAAGAGACTTTGGATAGCTCTAAGCAAAGAAAATTGGTCGATCGCTGCATTAGTCAATTAGGAGGTTAGAGTATGAAAGGGGGTAGTGTAGGCGCCCAAGTAGTGGATCCTTATGCAGAAGCTTTGATGTCCATCGCCCAAGAAAGAAATTTAACCGATAACTTTGGCGAAATCATGCGAAATCTGGCGAATTTATTGGAAGAATCCCCAGAATTACAAGGATTATTGGAAAATCCTCTGATTTCATCGGACGATAAAAAAGCAGTATTGCAAAGGATTGTAGGGAATACAAATGAGTACTTACAGAGCTTTTTGAAGGTATTAGTAGACCGCAGACGAGTGATGTTTCTAGAATTAGTTTGTAAAAAATATCTAGAAATTCTTCGAGATCTAAACAATGCTGTATTGGCAGAAGTAACTTCAGCAACTGAATTAGATGAATCCCAAAAAAGAGCGATTTCTGATAAGGTGAAGTCAATCACAGGGGCAACTTCTGTAGAAATAAAAACCAGCATCGATGCAGATTTAATCGGTGGTGTGATTATTAAAGTAGGTTCTCAAGTTCTAGATGCTAGCATCCAAGGACAATTACGTCGCATTAGCTACAGTCTAATGAGTGCTGCATAAACTACATTAACAATACCAAAAACAAAAAAAAACAAATAGGGATATAGATTATGATCGCAATTAGACCAGACGAAATTAGTAATATTATTCGTCAACAAATCGAATCCTACGACCAACAAGTACAAGTTTCCAACGTAGGAACCGTTCTTCAAGTAGGTGATGGTATCGCTCGGATCTATGGTTTGGAAAAGGCTATGGCGGGTGAATTGTTAGAGTTTGAAGATGGCACAATTGGTATCGCTCTTAACCTTGAAGAAGATAATGTGGGTGCGGTATTAATCGGTGATGGTTATGGTATTCAAGAAGGTAGCACTGTTAAAGCTAGTGGTAAAATCGCTCAAATTCCTGTAGGTGAAGGATTAGTCGGCAGGGTTTTGGATTCTCTGGCTCGTCCGATCGATGGTAAAGGTGATATTGCAACTACTGAAAATCGTTTAATCGAATCCCCAGCACCTGGTATTATTGCTCGTAAGTCTGTTTGTGAACCAATGCAAACTGGTATTACCGCTATTGATGCCATGATTCCTATCGGCAGAGGTCAACGAGAATTAATTATTGGCGATCGTCAAACTGGTAAAACTGCTATTGCTATCGATACTATCATTAACCAAAAAGAAGAAGATGTAATTTGTGTATATGTAGCTATCGGTCAAAAAGCTTCTACAGTTGCTCAAGTGGTGGGTACTTTAGAAGAAAAAGGCGCAATGGATTATACTGTTATCGTGGCAGCAAACGCTAATGATCCTGCTACTTTACAATATATTGCTCCTTATACAGGTGCGGCAATTGCTGAATACTTTATGTATAAGGGTAAAGCAACCCTAATCATTTATGATGATTTATCCAAGCAAGCCCAAGCTTACCGTCAAATGTCTCTACTTCTACGTCGCCCACCAGGAAGAGAAGCTTATCCAGGAGATGTATTCTACATTCACTCCCGTTTATTAGAGCGTGCAGCTAAATTAAACGATAAATTAGGCGGCGGTAGTATGACTGCTCTACCTATTATTGAAACTCAAGCGGGTGACGTTTCTGCTTATATTCCTACTAATGTAATTTCTATTACTGATGGTCAGATTTTCTTATCTTCTGACTTGTTTAACGCAGGTTTCCGTCCAGCTATTAATGCAGGTATTTCTGTATCTCGTGTAGGATCCGCTGCTCAAACTAAAGCTGTGAAAAAGGTGGCTGGTAAGTTGAAGTTGGAATTGGCTCAATTTGCTGAGTTAGAAGCTTTCTCTCAATTTGCTTCTGATTTGGATGCGGCAACTCAAGCTCAATTATCTCGTGGTCAGCGTCTACGTGAGATTCTGAAGCAGCCTCAAAACTCTCCTCTATCTGTTTGGGAACAGGTTGCTATCGTATATGCTGGTATTAATAGCTATCTTGATGATGTTCCAGTGAATAAAATTACTGAATTTAGTAAGGGATATCGGGAATATATTAAGACTAACAAGCCTAAGTATGTTGAGATTATTAATAAAGAGAAGAAGTTGACTGATGAAGTTATTACTCTTCTTCAAGAGTCTATTTCTGAATACAAGCAAACTTTCTTGGCTTCTGTTTAGTCAATAAATATTGAAGTTAGAGTATTCAAAAGATAAGTAAGCTGGACAAATCAGTAAGAATTGGTGAATAAAGCAAGGTTTGGATAACTTAATGTTTCTAAGTTTTCTAAATACTTCCAGTCTTACTAGGTTTTCTTGCTTCTTTTGTATTCTCTTAACTTCTCAATTCAATAAATCTCCTCATTTTCAATTAATCTTGATCCCTTCCTTAGCTTGGTTTTGATTTGTTAATTTAAATAATCGGTAATAAATAAAATGCCTAATCTTAAAGCTATACGCGATCGCATTAAGTCGGTCAAAAATACTAAAAAAATTACTGAAGCAATGCGTCTGGTAGCAGCGGCTAAAGTTCGTCGTGCTCAAGAGCAAGTCAGCAGCACCCGTCCTTTTGCTGATGCTTTGGCAGAAGTTCTTTATAACTTACAAAGTCGTCTCTCTATGGAAGATGTAGATCTTCCTTTACTTAATCAACGTGAGGTTAAGTCTGTTGCTCTTTTGGTGATTTCTGGCGATCGGGGTTTATGTGGTGGCTATAATGCTAATGTAATCCGCAAGGCTGAAATGAGAGCAAAAGAACTTCAATCTCAAGGTTTAGGTTATGAGTATATTTTGACAGGACGCAAGGCTACTCAATATTTTCAACGTCGTGAAGCTCCTATTCATAAGAGTTTTGTCGGTTTAGAACAAATCCCTACTGCGGGAGAAGCTTCTAGTATCGCTGATGAGTTGGTTTCTCTATTCCTGTCTAATTCTGTTGATCGGGTGGAGTTAATTTATACCAAGTTTGTTTCTTTGATTAGTTCTCGCCCTGTAATTCAAACTTTACTTCCTTTGACTCCTCAAGGTTTGGAAGTACATGATGATGAAATTTTCCGTCTTACAACGGGTGAAGGTGGTTTTAAAGTAGAAAGAGATACGGTAAGTCCTGCCATTTCTACTTTCCCTCAAGATATGATTTTTGAACAAGATCCTGTTCAAATTTTGGATTCTTTATTGCCTCTTTATCTAAATAACCAGTTGTTACGTGCTCTACAAGAGTCGGCGGCTAGTGAATTGGCGGCAAGAATGACTGCTATGAATAATGCTTCTGATAATGCTACTGAGTTAATGGGTACTTTGACTTTATCTTTTAACAAGGCTCGTCAGGCTGCTATTACTCAAGAAATCCTTGAAGTGGTTGCTGGTGCTAGTTCTATTTAGGGTTTTTGGCGGGTGAATGCTCGCCAATTTTAGCAAACTTTAATTTATTTTTAGGTCGATCGTAAAATATATCTTCAAATATATCTTAAAAAAATGAAAAATTTAATATCCTTTTAAACCTCCTTTCTACTTAGAATAGGGGGTTTCCTATATATAGGTCTAATATTAAGCTTTTTTAGATTTGCTATGATCAAAGATGTCAGACAAAAAGTTTCTGATGTTATATCTTAACCAAAATATTACCAGAAATCAAATTTGAAAATGTTAGACTTCGATGAAATATTAGTTAGAGTTAAAAATCCTAATGTTAAAAAGTATTTAGGTGAAGCAATTAAAAGTTATCATGTTGGAAACTATAGAAGTGCAATTATTAGTTCTTGGATTGCAGCAATGTTTGATTTGGTTAAAAAATTTGAGATACTTGTTAATGATTCTGAACCAACTGCTAAAGAGCATTGGAAAAAAATTAAGCCAAAAATAAAAGAGCATCATAATTGGGAAAAAGAATTGATCCAAGGAGCTAAATCTGCTGATATGATTAGTAAATACGAATATGATACTCTTGAGAATCTCAGAAATACTAGAAATAAATATGCTCATCCATCTTTTGATGATATCGGTGATTTGTTCGATCCCACACCTGAAGAAGTCAGATATTTTATTAGAACTCTATATGATTTAGTTTTTTCTCAACCAGTTCAACTAGGTGCTTTATATGTCAATGAACTTCGTGAAAATATTAAAGCAGAAAGATTTTTTAGAGATCGACCTTTGTTAGATGATTTTCGTCTCTCAAAGGGTAGTGTTCTAGAAAGATATAATAAAATTAATAAACGTCAACTTCCAAGATTAATTAAATTACTTTTTGAAGATTTCCGTAAACCTGAAAATTCAAATCATCAACGCAATATCATATGTTTTATCATAAATTTATGGGGGAATCTTCATGATGAAACTTCGTTAATAATATCCAAAGAAATTGATGGTTATATTGAAGATAGAGATATTGACAATGAATTATTTATTGCATTGATAAATTATCCAGAAAAAATAATCAACTTATCCGAAAAGTCTCTTTTAATAATCAATAAATTCTTTGAATATAAAGTATTAAATATAACAAAAATCGATTTTTATCGTAATTCAATAAAAAAAATAATTCTATCTTCTGATATACTAAAAAATTTAAATCAACTTTTTGAAATATTTATAGCAAAGTTAATTGAAGAAGAAGGACTAAATGGTAAATTTGTTGATTATGTATTATATCAATTTTTTGATATAAATATAATAAGAAAAAAATATGGACCGAATTTATTGGAACATTTTAGAGAAGCACTTAGAACAGAAAATGGATATATTGTTAATCCTGCTCTTGATAGAATTAGTAAATATGGACTTTGGGAACTAGCAGAGGATCTTACAGATGATGAAAAGAATAAATTTGCTGATGAATTAATTGAATCTATTAGATCGAATAACTTTGGAACTATGGATTTACTAGGTTATCAAACTGATAATAACATCCCAAGTCAATGGATTTCTAAAATTTTAAATCAATGGACAAAATCATTGATCGATGTTGACGATCGAGTTGGCTATTATAAGTATCATAATACTAAATATTATCTGAATCTTGCTTATAGATACGAAGAATTATTTGGAGAATATGAAGATTTAAAAACAGTATTTCAAATACTTCAAGAATATAATGGTGAATCTATAATATTTGGAGAATTTGATAGAGAGGAAAAACCTTTAGAAGAATTCTGCAAAAAATTAAAAGAGCGATATAAAAAAGAAGATTATGTAGAGTTTTAAAAGTCTGGTTAATGGTTTAAGATCATTGATTTATAGTTTAAAAATAAAATAAATGTGGATTGTATTAAATGTTAGAAAAATTAGATATTAATTTGTTTGAAACTAAAAATTTCCTTAGTATTAATTCTCCTAAAGATAGTATAGATAAATTTAAAAATTCTTTTGATGGAGTGTTTCAAGCAGCTTCAGAGGCTAGTAATGTTGCCATTGACAAGATTGGAGGAATAACTGAAACAGCTAAAAATACTCTGACGGATATAACTAATCAAGGTATGAATTCTGTCATCAAAACTGCTGATTCTGCCCAAAATAAATTAACCAATATGGCAAATCAAGCCATCGAACAAGTGAATAATGTAACTAAACAAGGTGTGGAAACTGTTAGTGAAACTACAGAAAAAGCTAAATCTTCTCTAGATGGAATTATGGATAAAGCATCTCAAATAAATGAAACTCTTACGGAATCTGTCAATAGAGCAATAACTGTTTTTATTCAACAATGGGCTGAAAATAATCGAATCTTGGTTTGGATGATTACTCATCCCCTTTGGACTTTGGGAATATTGCTATTATTTATCTTTTTATTTTGGGGTTTATTTCGGTTTTTTGCTCGTCTAAGCGAAGATGTCTGGTATGTTATTCTCAAATACCCGATTCAACTCAGTAAATTTATTTTTGGTAGTATTTTTCAAGTTTTTAAAAGTATTTTTAAATCTAAATCTTCTCAAGATTTATCATTTGATAATAATCCAAAAGCAAGACTTAATCGTATAGTAACCAGACTTGATGAGATAAAAACGGAAGAAAAAGAGTTATTAGAAGAAATGAAAACTATATTATCTCTGATTAAATCAAATTAAACCTATTTAAATCAAGTTCAATAAAGGCTCGATGGCTTGATAATCTCGAGTGGCCAAAAATTCCGGACGTGGATTTTTTACTGCTACTGGAAGGTTTTCAATACTGTTATAGTTAATCACAACAATTGCTCGATCGTCAGGAGACATATTAGAAGCTGAACCGTGAACGCAATTAGGATGAAACAATAAAACTGAACCAGCGGGTCCTTTAGGTGCAATAATAGAACCATAAACATTGACTAATCTTGCCAAAGTATCTTTATCAATTATATATTTAAGACTAGTAGTCATAGATTTAATCCAATCTGGACTATCTTCATAATTAGAATCCTGTTTACCTTCAGTTGAGATACTAATTACTCCTTCTTTATGAGAGCCGGGAATTAACATCAAAGGTCCATTAAATTCATTTACTTCATCTAAAAAAATCACAGCATTAGCCATTCTAGGAGTAGGAATACCATCATCTTGCCACAAATAAACATAATCTTGGTGCCATTGCCAAACTTCACCATCAAAAGCTTTTTTAGCATTAATCTTAAACTGGTGAACATAAATTTCACTACCTAAAATTTGCATTATTGGTTGTACTATTTTGGCATTTTGAGCTAATTTTTGAAAAACTTTTTTTTCTTTATGAATACCATGAACCATTCGTACTGTTTTACCATCTTTTTCTAGCACTTTTCCTGGTAATTCTTTAGCATATATATCTGGTAACTCGGCTTTCATTTTCTCTACTTCTTGTGTTGAAAAGCAACTAGAAAAGAAAAGATACCCTTGTTTTTCATATTGTTGTAATT
>JANQIW010000069.1 GCA_028281945.1 Prochloraceae cyanobacterium PL24a_bin.78 | reverse complement strand
AGAACGGGGGAATGGGGGAATGGGAGAATGGGGGAATGGGAGAATGGGGGAATGGGAGAACGGGGGAATGGGAGAATGGGGGAATGGGAGAATGGGAGAATGGGAGAATGGGAGAATGGGAGATGGGGAGAACGGGAGATGGGGAGAATAAATTTTGGTTTATTATCGTAGATTTAGAAATTTTAAACTCTATCATTCATTATTAAATAGTCTCTTGGGATTAAAGTTCTATTAGTGATGATATAGGGATTTGTGATTAACTGTTAATTATTCAAAGATTTATTAAAATTTGTAACAAAAGTTTGCAAAAAGTATATTGTTATGAGTTAATGATTTTTAGAGAGATTTTTAATGATGGTTTTACAATCTTGTTAAAAGTTCAGTTAGAAAAAACTTGAGTTTTTCAAGATTATGCTCTTATGGCAAAATATGTAAATAGTATTTTGCTATATAAATTTATGATGGAGTAAGAAAAAACATTACTTACTCTGTAATTTGGTTGGTAAACTAACTGTTTTAAAGATAAATAGTTAGCATCATAAGTTAAAAAATTAAAAGGTTATTGCTAGTAAATACCCTAATAAAAAGCTGTTAATCATTGGTAAAATTATAATTTTTAGGAGAAGCTTAAATGATAAAAAGTCTATTTGGCGGTAAAAAGAAAAAAGAAGGATATTTTCTTGAATTAGATGAATCAGAAGAAAATCAATCCGATTCCTCTACTGTAACACCAGAATCAGAAGCACCAGCAAAACCAGTTGAAGAAAAACAATCTGAACCTGTTAAATCTGAAGCTAAGAAGGAAAATAAAAAACCAAAACCACAAAAAAATAAGAAAACATCAATTAAAACTGCTTCTACTTCTAAAGCAAGCACATACGACCAACCTGAATGGGTGAAACTTTTATACAAAAATAATCAAAATGGCAAGGTGGAATCTGAACCAGATAATACTTTTGCTACTAAATATCTCATGACTGGTCCTGCTAAATCTCGTCGTAGACCTGGTCCTAGTATGAAAAGTTTCTTGGAAATGGCTCGTAAAACTGGAAAATAAATCTACTAATGAATGATTATATTCTAAAAAAAATTCTGTTTAAGTTATTTGATTCTTTTTTACCTCAAGATTAATAACTATAATCATTACTACTATTACTTTTTTTCTATAAAAGGCTGAATTACTTAATTGATTCAGTAACATCAGCCTTAGATTATTGTTTTAATATCTAATTTCAAATTCTTTCATCTCTTCATATTTAATCCAAGAAACAGAAATATTATCAACTTTGGCAGGAGGAGGGCCTGATTCACATAATTTTACCATGGTTTCGATGCTAGAATGATTTCCCATCAATACAGCTTCTACTCTAGAATCAGGGAGATTCTTCACCCAACCTACAATTCCCAATTTTTTAGCTTGTTGTAAAGTCCAAAAACGATACCCTACACCTTGAACTTTTCCAGATATCAAGAGATTAGCTGCAACTTTTTCAGTTTCTCTAACATTCATATTGGTTTCAATTAATTCAATTCTAATTTCTCTAAGATAGATTTAGTGGAAACTAGATGACGATCTAATCCTAATTGACTTGGTTTAATTCCCACGGCTAAACCTACTAACTGAGGTAAATGTAGCACAGGTAATCCTAATTTCTTGCCAATCACTTTTTCCACTTCTTTTTGTCTGGAATCTAGATTAAGATGACATAAAGGGCATGGAGTAACTAAACAATCAGCACCATTGGTTATGGCTTCCTCAATGTGTTTTCCTGCCATGGAGAAGGATTGTTCTGTAGCATAGCTAGAAATTGGCCAACCACAACAATTAATTCGTCCAGAATAGTAAATGGGATTTGCTCCTAAAACTTGAAATAAATTTTCCATGGATTGGGGGTTGAAAGGATCGTCATAAGATAGAGATTTTTGTGCTCGAAGTAAGTAACATCCGTAAAAAGCGGCGCAGTTTAACCCTTTCAAGGCGTGAGTTACTTTCTTGGCAAGGGCATCTAAGCCGTAATCAGAAACAATGGCCCATAATAAGTGTTTTACTTCTGTACTACCTTGGTAGTTAAAGCATTTTTCTTTTTCTAAAAAACCGTTGATTTTATCAAAATAAGGTCGATCGTTTTCTTTGGCTTCCTTCAAACGTTCATCAACATGGCCAATTACTCCTTGACAGGTGCTGCAATGAGTCAAAAGGGGAAGATTTAGGGATTCGGCTAAGGCGATATTTCGGGCGTTGACGGTATCTTCTAATAATTGTGAATCTTCTTTGTAAGTTCCTGAACCACAACAGGCTGCTTTTTTGAGTTCGATTAATTCGATTCCTAATACTTTGGTTAAAGCTTCTGTAGAAATGTAAAGTTCTCGGCAAGCACCTTGAGCGACACAACCGGGATAATAAGCATATTTGAGCATATTTTTTACCATATAGTATTTTATGAGTGTATCACGAGTTTAAGTAATAAGTAATAAGTAATATTATTAATTTGATTTAAGGTGATAATTTAATCCATTTTTAATAATACTTTTAAAGTTCCTTTTTGTTGAGCACGATGGAAAGCTGCCATTCCTTCTTCTAAAGGATAAGAGGTTTCTATTAAAGAATTAACATCTACTTTCTGGTTTTTAAGTAATTCTAAGGCTTTATCAAATGGTCCACAACGAGACCCCATCACGGTAATTTCATCCACTACTATAGCAGATGCATCTATATTTAGTTTACCAGCATAAGTACTTTTTAAGACTAAAATTCCTCGAGGGCGCAATCCACTCAATGCTAATTTAAATCCGTCTGGATTACCTGTGCATTCTACAGTGATATCGAAACTTTTACTTTTGACTGCATCTGCTAATCCTACTTTTATTCCTTTGGATTCCAATCTGGTTAATTTATGATGGTGACGGCCTACTACTAATAAGTCACATCCTGTTAAGGCTAAGGTTTGTGCTACTAATTGGCCTAGTTTACCATCTCCTACTACTAATACTCGATTTTTTTGTGTGATATTTATTTGCTCTTGAATTTCTAATGCTGCTGCTAATGGTTCAGTAAATGTGGCTTCATCGGTAGTTATATTGTCAGCTACAGTATATAAGTTGGGGATTGGTAAGGTTAAATATTCAGCCATAGCACCATTGCGATTCACTATTCCTAGGACTGTTCTTTTTTCACAATGGGTTTTTTTTCCTGTTTTGCAGTAATGGCATTTTCCACAAACTGCATTTATTTCACCTACTATTCTTTTATTTATTAGATTTTCTGGTCCTTTTTCTACTATGCCGACAAATTCGTGACCAAGTATTCCTGTATAAGGATAATATCCTCTTACTAATTCTAGATCTGTATTACAAATTCCTGATCGAATTACTTTGATTAATGCTTCTCCTTCTGGGGGTATAGGTATGGGTAAATCTTTTTTTAGTTGTATGTTTTTATTTTCTAACCAAATCCCTTTCATTTTTTTTGTCTTATTTTTTTTATTTTGGTTTATTGTTTGTTACTAGTATTTCTTTTTATTATAGTATTATTTTGATATTTAAAATGGTATTTTTGATCTTTTTACATAAAATTTTCCATTTTTAAAGGCTCTATCTGGGTTAATGCTAGGTTTGAAATAACATGGTTTGGATTTTTCATTCCCACAAGTGCTGTTAATATTCCCGGACAAGAGCGGGTGAATTGCAGGGCTTTTTGTGCTGGTGTTAGGTTTGAGTTATTTAAAATGGATTTAATGTTAGGAGGTATTTGATTGAATGCTTTGGTTTGTCCTAATGAGCCACTAGCTATAACTTGAATTCCTAATTTTTTTGCAGCTTCTAATGGGGTTAGTAATTCTTCACCAATTTTCTGGGTTGGTTTTACTAATGCTTCGGGCATTGCTGCATTTACGGGAAGTTGAATATATTGGAAGTTATCGGTTGAATTTCCTGCTACTTCACGAGCCAATTCCTTTGCTTTGGCTAAATTTATATGGTTTTCTTGGTTTGGTGGCACTCGAAATCCACTCCATGTTGCTAATCCATAGGCTTTGATTTTGCCTTCTGTTACAGCTTTTTCCATTATTTCAAAGGCTTGGTAGAGTTTTTTGTAGAAAAGTTCTGGTTGTATTTCTCTTAATTGGGTTTCAGGATTATGAATATAATATATATCTATGGTTTCAAGCCCTAAATTTTCTAGGCTGCGGTTGAGTTGATCTTCTAAATATTCTGGGTGCATACAGTGACATTCTGCGATGAAGTCTGCTTCTGCTATGTTAAATTTTTTATTGAAGACATAATTTTCTACAAACCATTCTCCTCGATTAGGGCTAGGAATAAATCCTCCTTTTGTACAAATAATTATTTCTTCTCTAGAGGTGGTTTTTGTTTCTACTAATAAGTGTTGTAATGCTTGTTTTACGCTTTTTTCTCCTTGCATTTGGCGGTAATTTATAGCGGTATCTATGATATTTATTCCTTCAGAAACTGATTTTATTATGGCGTTTGTTACTAAGTTATCTGTTTCTTTATCTCTTTTTCCTAAATAAGTACCTATGCCAAAGGAACTAAATGTTAAGTTATTGCCTTGTTTAAAGTAGTTTTGAGGGCATTTATTTTGATATTTGAGGGCATATTCTTTGGTTGCTGCTGTGGTGGCGTATCCTGTTATTTTCATTTTTTTATTTAATAGTAATTAATAATTAATTGGCCATTTTTGTATTTGATATATTTTTTAATGGTTTTAGTGTTATCCTATTTTTTGGCATGATTTCTATTGTTACATGATCGTCTCCATTTTCAAATATTAAATTGTAATTTTATTATTAAGAATATTTAAACCTGTTGTTATTATCATGATTAAATTCTAGTTTCAAGGGATTTTTAACCTAAGATAAAGTCATGATAGTATTCATACCATTGATTTACCTTTAAAAAATACTACTCCTGATAGAGAAATCAATACATTATCTATATCAGAGGAAGGTATTGTTATTACTAAAGATCGGTATTTTCTGTAATCTTTTATTTTCTCAAAAAAAAACTTACAATTTATTGTTGATTATAACTGGGAATATTGCTAATAAAAATCTTGAAATCTTATTTGATAAGAGGATAAAAGAAATTATTGAGTTATTTAGTAAAGATGATGTACTTGACATAAGTAAATATTCTTTGATTGTTCGTATTGAATTCACTTTTATATTGAATTCTCTAAGATTAAAATAAACTGGTATTAAGGCAGGGAAAGAATCGCTTTGAAACAGCTATTATTTTTTGAAATAATTTTTTACTTCTTGACTTATATCATTTTTCTTGAATAGTGATAGACATCTTCGTGGAGAATGGAGAGAAGAAATTTTGGTTAATTATGCTAGATTTAGGATTTTTTAACTCTATCATTATTAAAGACAATTTGATATTATATCAAATCCGCAACTCAAAATGTCTTTATAATTTTCTATCCAACTCTTCTTTTTTCAGCAATTCCAGCCGATTAAAATAAGGTAGCTATGAAAACAGGATTTGGTATTAGTATTTTATTGATATCAATAAAAAATATTCTTTCTCTTTTATTCCACTATTTGAATATCCTAAATCTTTTCTAAAATATAGAAACCAATACCCTAGCCACAATAGTTTTTAAAATTTTGATATTAAAAATCAAATTATTTCATGGCATTTTTTTATTCCATAACCTCCACCTCCTGGAGTTTCGATGGTAAAAATATCACCTAGATTCATATCAACAGTAGCAGTATTCCCTAACTCCTCAACACTACCATCAACCTTTTCCACATAATTATGCCCTACTTTACCAACATCTCCTCCAGCTAAACCGAAAGGAGGAATATTCCGATGACTAGAAAGAATCCCTGCCGTCATAGAATCTAGAAAACGGAACTTGCGAATAACACCATTTCCCCCCTTATACAAACCATTTCCACCACTATTGCAACGAATTTTAAAACATTCTAATAAGATAGGAAACCTCCATTCAAGGACTTCTGGATCAGTAATACGAGAATTTGTCATGTGAGTATGGATAGCATCAGTACCATTAAAATGAGCACCAGCACCTGCACCACCACAAATAGTCTCGTAATATTGATAATTTTCATTCCCAAAAGTAAAATTATTCATCGTACCTTGAGAACCAGCCATCATTCCTAATGCACCATATAAAGTATCTACAATAGCTTGTGAAGTCTCCACATTACCAGCAACCACCGCCGCAGGATAAATAGGATTCAACATACAACCATTAGGAATAATAATTTCCAAGGGTTTTAAACAACCAGCATTAAGAGGAATATTGTCTTCTACCAAAGTACGAAAAACATATAAAACCGCTGCCTTGCAAACAGCTTTGGGGGCATTAAAATTAGTATTAAGTTGAGGAGAAGTGCCAGTAAAATTGATGGTAGCACTACGATTTTTTTGATTAATTTTTATAGCAACATTAATCGCACCTCCCCCATCCAAAGAGTAAGAAAAATACCCATCTTTTAAAACATCAATTGCACAACGCACCGATTCTTCTGCATTATCTTGCACGTAACCCATATAGGTTTGTACCATTTCTAAACCATATCGAGAAATGGCATTTTTTAGCTCTTGTAAACCCTTTTCATTAGCAGCAATTTGTGCCTGAATATCAGCAATATTTTGGTCAGGATTTCTTGCAGGAAAATTTCCTTGAGATAACAAATTTCTTAGTTCTAAATATCGAAACTTACCTTTATCTACTACCTTAAAATTATCAATTAAAATACCCTCTTCTTCTATGGATTTACTATGAGGAGGCATGGAACCGGGAGTGATTCCCCCGATATCTGATTGATGCCCACGAGAGGCAAGATAGAAGATAATTTTCTCATTTTTTTTATTAAAAACAGGAGTAATTACTGTTACATCAGGAAGGTGAGTACCCCCATTATAAGGGTTATTAGAAATGTAAATATCTCCTACTTTTAAATTTCCTCTAACCTCTGCTATTAAAGCATTTACGCTCTCGCTCATTGAACCTAAATGCACCGGAATATGAGGGGCATTTGCTACTAAATCCCCTTTACAATCAAAAATTGCACAGGAAAAATCTAAACGCTCTTTAATATTTATAGAAGTCGCAGTATTTTCTAATACAATGCCCATTTGTTCAGCGATAAATTGAAATAGATTTTTAAATATTTCTAATTTGATGGGATTACATTCAATATCTTTCTCTTTTATCTGGATTAAATCCTTATTTTGATCCTTGATAAATTCCACAAATTTCTTATCTAAAACTTGCTCAAAAACTAGACAATTACTCTTAGTTAATTTACACTGCCAACCAAGCTCAATTATATTAGTACCAGTATCATCAATAATAATAGCAGGCCCTTCAATTATTTCCTCTAAAATTAAATCTTCTCGTCGGTAAATATTAGTATCAATCCAACTATTATTAACATACATTTTTACCCTATCAATTGGCTTACTTTCCCTAGGATTAAGATTAGAAATCTCTTCCCCTTTAGGAGTATCCATCTTCTGAATTAACTCCACCGAAACCGACTCCACCACCAAAGGTTTTTCTAACTGAAGAAAACCATAACGATTAGTATATTCTGCCTCAAATAACTGCTTCAAATCCAAGATATTCCCTTTAAAAACCACCTCAAATGTAGAATCAGTGCCCAAATATTTTAACCTTACCTTAGAGGTAATTAATATCTCCTTGCCATCATGGGGATTAATCTCATTCATAGCTTCCCTTGCTAAAATATCCCTTAACTTTTCCAACTCCGGTAGTAAATCATTCTCTAAATTTTTCTCCACAGCCCTTTCCCGAATTACCCGAACATCCGCTAAACCCATACCATAAGCCGAAAGAACTCCCGCATAAGGATGAATTAAAACCCTTTTCATTCCCAAAGTTTCCGCAATAGCACAAGCGTGTTGCCCACCTGCGCCACCAAAACAACATAAAGTATATTCAGAAACATCGTAACCACGGCTGAGAGAGATTTTCTTAATAGCATTAGCCATATTCTCCACCCCAATGGCAATAAACCCCTCAGCTACCTCTTCAGGAGACACAGGATTGCCAGTAGCCTTACTCACTTCCAATGCCAATGCCGTCAATTTCTCTTTAACAACATCCCTATCCAAAGGCAAATCCCCATTCACCCCAAATACCTTGGGAAAAAACTGAGGCTGAATCTTCCCCAACATCACATTGCAATCCGTAATAGTCAAAGGGCCACCCCGACGATAACAAGCAGGCCCAGGATTTGCACCTGCCGATTCTGGACCCACTCTATATCGTGCGCCATCAAAGGAAACAAGAGAACTTCCCCCAGCGGCTACGGTATGAATTGCCATCATGGGTGCGGCTATTCTCACTCCTGCGATTTCGGTTTGGAATACCCTTTCATATTTCCCCTGAAAATGGGCTACATCGGTGGAAGTGCCTCCCATATCAAAAGTAATGATTTTGTTGTATCCCTCTTGGAGACTGGTTTCTACTGCCCCGACAATGCCCCCTGCTGGGCCGGAAAGTATACTATCTTTTCCCTGAAATTGATCAGATTTTGTCAAGCCTCCGTTGGATTGCATGAAGTATAATTTTACAACTTCACCATTGGTTGTGCTATTTAATTCTTGCTCGAGTGCATTAATATACCTACGGAGAATAGGGGAAAGATAAGCGTCTACAACCGTTGTATCGCCTCTGCTTACGAGTTTCATTACAGGGCTAACTTGATGGGATACAGAAATTTGAGTAAAGCCTATATCTCTGGCAATTTCCCCAATAATTTTTTCATGTTCAGGATAACGATATCCGTGCATTAAAACTATGGCACAACTACGAATTCCTCTATCGTAACTATTTTGTAAAGATTCTTTGACCTGTTGGGGATCAATAGGAATTAACTCTTTTCCATTTGCATCGTGTCTTGCATTGATTTTAATGACTTCTTGGTAAAGCATTTCTGGAAGGATAATATTGAGGGCAAAAATATCAGGGCGATTTTGATAACCAATTCTTAAAGCATCCCCAAATCCTTTAGTGATAACTAATACAGTGGCTTCTCCTTTTCTTTCTAAAAGGGCATTGGTTGCGACGGTAGTGCCCATTTTCACTACTTGGATTTCATCACTAGGAATAGGACTATTTTCAGGTAAATCTAGGATTTCTCTAATCCCTTGCACTACTGGATCTTGATATTTTTCTGGATTTTCTGATAATAGTTTATGAATTATTATTTTATTTTCTGGATTGATAGCTATTATATCAGTGAATGTACCACCTCGATCGGCAAAAATTTTCCATTTTTCCATAATTATATTTTTCCTCTAAGATTAATTATCATTTTAAAATTATTGATTAGGCGTTATTGCTTACCTTTTATAAAAAAATTCTACTTTTTAACAATTATATTATTGTAAAAAGTTTTAATATCTGTTAAAATTAATATTAATGCAATTTTAAATTATTGATTCTCATGAAGAATATTAAATTTGGCAAAGAATTAACTAATTAAGAGTATTTTTTATAAACATGAGTTAAAATACTTTAATTTTGTTATACTAATCTTATATCTCAAATCATTATAATCCTAAAAAATAGATAATTGATGATAAAAAATTGACAAAGAGATAAACTTTTGAGATTTACTTAGTTATTATGTCAGCAAAAGATAAATATCATGATTGTGTCAAAATAGGATTAGAAAAACAAGGATGGGAAATAACAGATGATCCCTTTAAAATCAAATATGGAACAGAAGATAAAATATCTATTGACTTAGGAGCAGAAAGAATTCTAGCTGCTAGAAAAGGAAAAGAAAAGATTGCTGTAGAAATAAAAAGTTTTCTCAACGACTCTGCGATTTTTGACTTTCATCTAGCTTTAGGACAATTTTTAAATTATCGTTTAGTCTTAGAAGAAGTAGAACCTGAAAGAATTCTCTATTTAGCAGTTCCTCTTGCTTCATATAATTCATTTTTTTATCGAGATTTACCTCAAGCATCTATCAAAAAATATCAAGTTAAATTATTAATTTACGATTATATTCATGAAGAGATAGTTAAATGGATAAATTAAATCAATACCGAAATATTATTAAAGAATTTTTGTTAGAACAAACAAAAGGAAATTCTTTATATGAAGAAATAGAAACAGAGATAATTTTTGACGAAGATCGAGATCGTTATTTATTAATCGATCTAGGGTGGGATCAAACTAAAAGATATTATAACTGTGTTTTTCATTTAGAGATAAGAAATAGTAAAATTTGGATACAAAGAAATCAAACAGACTTACTAATTACTGAGAACTTAATAACTCAAGGAGTACCTAAAGAAGATATTATTTTAGGAATGCAACCTGTTTATGCCAGACAATATACTGGATTTGGTGTAGATTAAGTAATAAAATAATAATTTTACTATAGTTCTATATTACGTAATCACCCATAAAACAATAGGAATAGTAACAAAACTCATGAGAGTAGAAAAAACGATCGAGCGAGCCACTCTAGAAGCATCGCCACCGAATTGGGTTACCAAAACCAAAGTATTAATAGCAGTAGGCATAGCACTTTGTAGAACCAAAACTTGTAAATCCAAACCCTTCAAACCCAAAACATTTCCAACAACAAAAGCAATAAAAGGAGCAAGAATTAAACGTAAAGAAGCAGCCAAAAATTCATCCTTACCAATTTTAATAGGACTTTGAGATAACTGGATTCCCAAAATAATTAAAGCCACCGGAATAGAAGCAAAACCAAGCTCTTTAATACCTTCATCCAAGTTAAAAGGTAAAGGAATCTGCAAAAATTTCAAAGCCAAACCTACAAATATTGCCCATACCAAAGGAAGTTTAAAAGTTAAATCCAAACCACCACGAAAACCCTTTCCAGAAAGCAAAGCAGGAGCAAAACCAAACAGTAAAATACTAGAAAAAACCATATAGATAATTGCCCTATCCAAACCCGCCTCTCCCAAGCCAAAAGTAACAACAGGAAGCCCCATATTGCCATTATTTGGTAATAAAGTAGTAGCTATCAAACTTGTTTTATGAAGTGTAGATAAATGGAGAATTTTAGTTAAGAAAAAAACGGCCAATAACAATAAAATAGTAGTAACAATAAAACCTAATAATAAACCAGTAGCACTTTCAATAGATATCTTAGTAGAATAAAAACTATATACAATTATAGCAGGAGCTAGAATATAAACACTTAATACTGATAAACTTTTACGCTCTAAAGATAAAAATTTATCACCAATATAACCAACCAAAATAATAAAACCAACAGGAATTATTGCAGATAAAATAGCAGTCATTTTATAAAATAGACTTCTTTTAGAAGTTGCGGATAATTTACATCAAAAAAACTTTAAAATGAAACCATAATGGATTCTGTTTTCTCAATTTAGGATAAAAAATATTTAAAGAAGTATCTATTGAACCAAAATTACCTGAAAATCAATACCATATAGAAAAGCTTCGGGATCCCATTTAAAGCGATATATTGTACTACATCATAATATATCCAATCTTCTAATCTGATTTTCAAATGATATAATTCTTTTAGATATCTATAGCTTTTTATTTATCTTGGTTTTTTATTAAAGAAGTTATAAGAATAGTTTGATAATTTTTTATATTTCTAATCACTAGATCAAATTTAATAATGTATTTAATTTGATATAATATATATTCATATTTGCTTTATTTTTGAATTTACTTTTGACCGGAAAAACTAAACAATATTTTTTTATTTTATATTTTTAAATAGATTTTGAGATTGATTAGGCTTTATAAAGAACATTAATTAATAACAAAATTTTATATTCTTCTTATAAAATCGCCTCTTTTCAATAAAGTTAACACGAATTATATTATCTTCTTTGATCAAATCTTGATGATTTTTCCCCATAATGATATTGCTTAAATTAGCCTCAGTTAGATTTGCATCCTTGAAATCCACTTGAGCTAGATAAGCTCCACTTAAATTAGCTCTCATCAAATAAGCACCACCTAAATTGGTATTATATAAATTCGCCCCACTTAAATTAGCATTAATCATGTAGGTTTGATTACAAATTGCACTATCAAAATTCACATTTGATAAATCCGCCTCGATTAAATAAGCCTCACTTAAAATACAATCACGTAGATTTGCCTCACTAAGATTAGCTCGAATTAAATTGGCCTCAATTAAACTTGCTTGATAGAGATTAGCCTGATAGAGATTAGTCTTAGCGAGATCAGCTTTATTAAGATTAACCTCACTAAGATTAGCTCCACTAAGATTTACCCCACTCAGATTAACTCCACTCAGATTCGGCTTAATTTCCGGATTATTTTCTCTCCATTCATTCCAACTTTCTACTCCTTGACTAAGTAAAAAAAAGTGTTCCTTTTCTAAAATCATAAAATCTCTAATCTCTAATCTCTTAAGTTACTTGCTGATATTTTTAATCTTTGGTTAAGTATAAAAAGAGATTGTGGAGATCTTGTGGAGAAACACTCAATTTCATTTTTTTGGTTATTTAAACAAAACTTGTCCAATTACCATGTAAACCATAAGGAATATGATGTTTCAGATTTAATTGTGCAATGGGTTTTTTATTAAGATTATTTCCATCTAAAATTATTAAACTAGAACGATGATTAATTCCATCATAAATTAAAGTCAATACCCAACCATCATCTTCAGCTTTAGCATTAGGTTTTGGCACAAAAATCGGCTCACAAACATAACCTTGTGGTGCAAAAGAATAAATTTGACGCTCTTGAGTATGTAAATCTAATTTCAAAATTGCTTGTAGAGGGGCATTTCCTGTAGGATTATGAGCAGCACCAACAAAAAGATAACGATAAGCTCGGCCTACTTTTTCTGGATTAATCGAAGGAAATTCACAACAACGACTTTCTATTAGTTGGCTTTCTACACTTTTATTCTTTAAAGAAAGAGTGAATCGCCATAATTGCCCAGGATCCAATTTTTCAAAATCAATATTTTTATAGGATTTATCTGGATCTACTTGTGGTAAAGATTCATAACAAATTGAATCAATAATTATTTCATCATCTAACTCAAAAGCATTAGCATGATGGAAAACAAACCCAGAATCAGCTTTAAATATCTGAGGTTTGCCACCATTACGAGGAATAACTAAAATATTAGTTGGCTCTTTTTCCTTAAAATCTACACATTCACCAGCCCCTGCTAGTCCAAAAATAAAAGGTAAAGGATTATAACTTACTGGATTTTGAAAAAAGATACAGTAATTTTGCGTAATTACAAAATCATGAATAAATGCAAAGCCCGGAAAAATATGTTTATGATGCTGTAAAAGTTTTCCTTTTTCATCCAATTCATAGGTACTAATTTTAGTAGATAAACCAGGTTTTACTGAAAAATTCACCAAAGAAGGTTCACCATTATTAAATTTAGAATGAGGATCGACCCATGGATGAGCAGCAAAAGAATCCCCCGGTTCCAAAATACCATCAAGATAGTCAATTCCGATGGTTTCCAAAGTAGATGGATCTAAACCATATGGTTCAGCTGCTTCCCATAACGCTAATAACTTACCACCCCAATAAATAACATTAGTATTAGCAATATTTTTAAGTTTCAAATCAAAGATATTATTTAACCATCCACCCGGTTTTTGAGTACCGAATACTCCTCGATAAATAATTTTTCCTGCTTTTTGTTCTTTAACAAATTCCTCAGTACGAACAAAACGATTACGGAAATAGCATTTTCCATCTTTAAAATAAAAACCACAAATCATCCCATCTCCATCAAAAGGATGTTTAACCGGAATACCATGAATATCTAATAAACCAGGACCATTGCGAAATAAAGTTCCTTCTAACTCATCAGGAATTTTACCAACAATATCTTCGATCCAATATTCATATTCACCAGATATGGATTCATAACCTTGTCGCCATTCTTGAAGATTATAAGATGGATTGAATTGTTCTTTACTTAAAGTATTTGTCATAGTTTCTAATTAAAATTCTCAATTAAATTTTTCAGTAAGTTAAATTTGTTAGTTAAATTTCTCAGCTAATTATTGTTAATTTGCTTTGATTTTATTACCAATTCTGGTACTTCTAAATCCGGCATCAAAACTACTTCTGGATTAGAACCCGATGAATGGTGTTCCAATATTTCAGTAGGAGGTAAATCACAATCTTTAACTAAATTTCTAGGATCTCCTTCTGGTAATAAACGGATTAAACATAGAGGTAAAAGAGTAGACAAATTGGTAATAACCAATAACAACCAAAGATGATCAAAATTAGTTTCAGTGACTCCTAAACCATGAGTTAATAAAGCTCCTAATTCCTCAGATAATAATCCCGCCCCATTAAAAACAGACATTAAAAGAGCAAATAAACTAGCTTCTACACCAGCAGGGCAAAGTCTAGCAGCTAACACCAAAATAGGCATAAAAGAAATCTTTCCCATCACCGTGAGAATCAAACTATCCCCGATACTAAACCAAGCATCATTAATTCCTAAAGCACGATTAGTATGGGTAACCAAGATTAAAGAAGTCAAGCCTAAACCAGAGGAAATAACTGTACTCCAACCTAAAATCCATCGAAAAGGGATTTCCTTTAAAAAACGCTGATAGAGCCAAATTCCTAATAAATTAGCGAAACTAGTAACCAGTCGCACTCTACCCAAGAATTCCGGTTCAAATCCCAATTCATTAGTAGTAAAGAAAAAGAAAGCAGAATCAGCACTTGGAGTAGCTTGCCAAAGAAAAATAAACACCGTAGGAGCCAAAATTGATTTTTGGGTGATAGCCTGCCATAACTGTTTAACTTGCCCTTTGACTTGCCCTTTAACTTGCCCCAAAGATTCACTAGGAGAATTAATGGGTTGTTCCGTAATTAACCAAGCAACAGTCGTCACCATTAGAGGAAATATTGCTGTAATCCCAAAAACTGCACGAGTGCCAAATTGTTGTACTAACCAGCCACTAAAATAAGCGGTAATTAAACCACCAGTAGCACAAGCCGACCAGGCTAAAGATTGTAATGAGCCTGCTTTTGCTAAAGATTCACTTCTGGATTTTTCCACCACTAAGGAATCCACAATTACATCTCTAAGGGCTACAGATAGAGAGGTTAAAACAATGGCAATGGTGGCAAATACAGCTGTATTAACCATGGTGGCCAATAGTAGCCATGCAATAGTACCAATAATTCCCGAAAAAATTAAATACGATCGTCTTCGGTAACCAAACAGAGGAATAGTATCCGAGACAAAGCCAAACACAGGCTTAATTACCCAAGGAATAGCACCTATACCCATCAGGGCAGCCACTTGAGCAGGGCTTAAACCCAATTCATCTTTAAGGAAGAAGGTCACCGCTAAGCGAGCGATACCAAGGATTCCTTGGATGAAATAGACAATTAAAATTGCCAATATTTCTGGAGTTGGTTCATTTCCTAGAAGGATTTTCTCTTTGAGAGATTGTTTTAAGTTAACAATCATTAAATTTATTAAAGATTTATCACTTTTTATATCATAAACCTATCTTAGGGCTGGATAAATAAATTAATGGACTTAATTTTTTTTCTGATTATATTTTTGCAAATTCGAGGTTCAATGGATGATTGAGAAAATTTTATATACAGATTCTGGGTTTGATAATACTCAAGAAATGCTAGAAGCATTGATGGATCTTCCCAGCATCAAAAATGCTAACATTACGATTTTGCACGTCGTACCACCCCAAATAACCACAGAAGCAGTAACTGAGAAATGGAAAGAAGGTGGAGAGATACTTCAAGATATTATGAGGAAAGTTAAGCCGGATCCTTCAAAAGTTTCAACCATGTTGCGTCAAGGGGATACTAAAAATACAGTTTTAGAAGTAGCTAAGGAAATCGATGCTAATTTGATTATTATGGGATCACGAGGATTAGGACGTATTGAAGCAATTTTGGAAAATTCTGCTAGTCAATATGTTTTCCAACTTAGCGATCGTCCTATGTTGTTGGTAAAAGACGATAATTACATCAAAAAAATCAGAAGGATAATGGTAGCAATGGATAAATCAAATGCTGCTGAATATGCTTTAGATGTGGCTTTGTCTTTATTGAAAGATTATCGAGATGCAGATTTAATTCTGGTGCGGGTAAATCCCGATCTCGATCCTAAGTTACCTCCTCAATCCAAACAGGAAATGGAAGATAATCCTATTTTAGCTCCTGCTATCACAAAAGCGAAACGAATGGGAGTGCCTTATCGTTGTATTGTTACAGGTGGCAGACCAGGAAAACAAATTTGTAGTTTAGCTGAAGAATATAATGTGGATTTATTAGTGCTGGGATCACCAGAACGTCGCCCTTCTATTGCCAGAACTTTACCTGATTTGGATCGTTTGTTAGGTACTTCTCTATCTGATTACATTCGAGTTAATGCTAATTGTCCTATTTTATTAGCTAGAAAAGAATCTCAAAGTTAATTTTTAGTTTTTTTATAATTAATTAATGGTTTTTGTTATTCATTAACCATTAATCTTATTGATTTATCTTGGAGTATGAAAAAACTTAAGAGGAAAATTACATTAACTTTAAAATCTATAGCAATAATCAATTATTCAATTTTTTATTAAATAACTCGCAAATGCCCAACCATCAACAAAACCATCTCCTTCAAGGTCGATTTCTACCCAATCATTTTGTCTCCTACCAAGAAAAACTTGACTTTGAAAAGCCATAACATCAATCACATCAAAATCGAGACCAGGCCCAGAGCGTAGCCTTAATCCCGATCGAGCTATGACTTGGAATTGTTTTCCTAGTGATGGTGAGTCAAAGATCTTAAAGTAACCAAAATCAGGCTCATTAGAATTGACAAAATTATCATCAATAGTAACACCACAGACAACTTTGGCAGGATGATCAATTTTTTGTTTCAAATGCCAACGTTTAGTCTGATCAAACTGTGAAGTTTCACGCCATCCTGTTGCACCAGCTAGCCAAGCATATGTAGCATGATTACTTTCAAGCAACAGACGGCAAACTAAACCTGAGCCGTAAACCCCAATCTTATAACGAGACTCTCCATTTGCTTCTTCTTCAAAGGCATCTGAAACTCCTTTAAAGTAAGGACGAATTCGTTGCTCCACCTCTGTTTGAGAAGCATCATAATCAACAGCAAAGTAAATAGCAGAGTTATAAGGCTGCCCGATTTCCTCATGGGCATAAGTATATGCAAACAATCCTGCACTGTAACCTTTGTGATAATCAAACCTTTGAGAACTATTATTGTAATCTTGGTAAACAACAGCTATAAAAATACCCTGACTTCCAATAGCTATAGCCTCTTTTTGTTTAAGAATTTTACTATTACGAGTGTATCGAGTATAATAACGAATAATACATTCATAACCTATACTTCTAATGCAATTGACTTTATTAGTTATAGGGGTTGCAGTATCTAATACTTTCATTTTTTTCCCTCTTCCATTATTTGAGCTAAATAATATCTACCAATTAACATTACTTCCTCTGGAATCTAAGTGAACAAATCTAGCATATTCCCCAATCCCACCTTTAAACTGGACCTCTAATTTGCCATTATTACGTCGTTCTGGTAGCTCCCAAAATGGTACGTATCCTTTTGGAACTTGCACAGTAACACGCTCAAATTCTATAGGAACTTGGATCCATTGATTTCGCAATTTACGTGCTGCCTTAGCCACATCAGATGCTGATACACCTGAGATAGAAAAGTCTGCCGCTGTGAAGGCTTGATGTTGACTCAAACTAGCACCGGGAGGTCTTATTGAGCTATTATATGTAGGAGATCGATAGCAACTGGTGATAATTAGTGGACGATCGAATTGTGCCCGTAACTTGTCAAGCACTAGGGCTGTTACAACAATATTCCCCCACATACGAGAAGGAGGTTGTTGATTCCTTGGTTTGTCTGTATGAATTAAAAATTCGTAAGGTTTAAAAAACCTGAGCTGTAAGCTATTAATAAAATTATCGAATGACATTTTTTCCTCCTTAGCCAGCTAATTCTTGTTTATAGTAAAGATTGGAGAAATTGTTCTGGGAAAATGCTAGGATTAATTTCATCTTTACTTCCCTCATAAACGTAAACGTTTCCTGCTATTTTCTGTTCTGCCATGCCAAACAAGTGTTTGACTAATTCAGTTAAAATTAAACTACCTTTTTCAACTACCTCAGCAGAATAAATCCACTTGCCTGAAGCATGACCTTTAACCATAATGGCAGCCCCTTCGTATTCTTTTAAGTCTAATTTATTATTTTCAGGATTTTCAGCCGCCTGCATGGGAATACTAGTTAACATTACTTTATGGCCACCTGAAAAAGGGGTTGTTAGAATGAGAAATTCTCCGTTTTGAACAATACCTAAGAAATGGTCATTCATTCTTTGTCACCTCTTCTATAATTTTCTATAATTTCTCTGAACCAAAAGCTATCTAGCGGTTTAATACTGTGGTTGATCATAGTTATGTTTTAAATAGCTAAGATAACCTTTTATTTATTAATTCTCTTGAAAAGGCAGTTAAAATAGTTTCCTTTAACTACCTATTTAAATTATCCAATAAATTGAGGATTTAATCTTATATTTTTTACAAATATTTATATTAAATCTTAGAAAAGCAGTCTACTAAATCTAAATTCAAATGTTTACTGCAATTCTTTTTTAAAAGACAGAAAACATTAAGATTAATTAATTATGAATTATTCAATTCAGCTACATTAATCATTTTACTATTTTCTTGCAAAGACATATTTAAACAACTAAGAATTTGCACCAATTCTGCGGCAACAAATCCAGAAGAAATAGAAATACTTCCTTTTGATTGAATGCTATTTAAAAAATAATCACAAACATTTCCTAATGGTTCACTTTTTTCTACTGTCAATACTTCTTTATTCACCCCTTCAGGAATAAATCTTTGTCCTTCTTGCTGAAAGTATCCTTGCTGAATAACTAAAGGATTAGGGTCTATTTCATCAAAAATCAAACTACCTTGATCTCCAACCACACAAAGTTTCCTTTGCTTATCAGGATTGAGCCAACATAGATGAATATATGCCTGAAACCCATCCTCATAAATCAATCTTACCCAAACTAAATCTTCTAATCCTTCCTGTAACCAAATACTTCCTGAAGCTTGTACTTGAATTGGTTTTTGTCCTAACCAATGATTAAAAATAGAAATATCGTGAATTGCTAAATCCCATAAAGCATTGACATCCTGACGCACTGGTCCTAAATTAGTACGACTAGCATATCCATATCTTAATTTCCCTATTTTGTTTGATTTTAAAGCTTCTTTTCCTGCGGTAACGGCAGAATTAAATAAATAAGTATGATCTACTAATAATTTTAAATTTTGTTTTTCTGCTAAGCGTGTTAATTCAATACATTCTTGAGCGTCTAAAGTTAGGGGTTTTTCTGCTAGAACATGATAACCTAACTGTAAAGCATCGGTAATTAATTCATAATGGGAAATGGCTGGAGTGACGATGACTACTGCCTCAATTCCTTCTAAATTTCTAATGCTTTGCCAATCTGTTGCCAAGGTTATGTTATCTAGATTTAAATCAAATTGAGAGGAACAAAATTCTAATCTTTTCTCATCGGGATCCACAATAGCAACAACTTCTGCTTGGGGATGGTGGAGAAAATTTCGGAGTAAATTGGTTCCCCAACGTCCAATTCCTAATATTGCAATTTTGGTTTTCACAATTATTTTATTAGTTAAATTTCAATAAATTTCTTTTGTTTTATATTGTTAATTGTCAATTGTTAATGATGAATTGTCAATTGTTAATTATTAAATTTCCATTGTTTAAGAATCAATTGTCCATGGGAATTCTATTTTTCTTTTTCCTTATTGCTAACCAACAAAAAAGCTTGTTTAGCAGCAGCTTGTTGTGCGGCTTTTTTTGTCCGTCCGATTCCTGTTCCTAAATTTTGATCCTTGAGCCAAACTTCTGCGATAAATTTATCGGTTTCGATTTTAGCTTTGGGATTATTTTTCACTACATATTTTGGCAAAACTCTATATTGAGCTTGAGTCCATTCTTGGAGAGCATCTTTATAATTCCTTTTAGCTGGATCCTGATTGATCTCTTCTGCTTTTTCTTTTAAAACCGGATCTAACCAAGGGCGGATTAATTCCATGGTATTGGTGCTTAAATACAATGCGCCTAAAATTGCTTCAAAGGCATCTGCCAAAATCGATGTCTTGCCAATCTTATCTGCTGCGGCGGTTTCTGAAAGTAACATATAATTCTTGATGCCATAACTTTCTCCTATTTCTGCAAGAAGACGATCGCTTACTAAAATGGAACGAATGGAAGCATATTCACCTAATGAAGCCTTGGGATAAGTTTCTAATAATACTTGTGCTGCTAGTAACCTAATTACAGAATCTCCTACAAATTCTAATACTTGATAATTATTAGTTTTTGAAAAACTTGGATGAGTTAGAGCTAAATCTAATAATGATAAATCAACCTTTTTAAAATCGACCAATCCTAATTTTAAGAGTAACTTTTCTAATTGTTTTTTACGTTTTTGCCACTTAATTGTCATTTTTAAGAAAAAATTCAAATAAAGAGAGTAAGACGTAAGCCGGATTCTGTTCTCAAGAATAAACCTTGAGGGTGATTATCTATCTAGGATGCCTGTTACCAAACACCTCTTGCGGTTCTCCTAAAACGGGACTGGTAAAAGACCAACCTTAGCCCCTCCGACCTTGCTTCCAACCGGGGTTTACCGAGCCAGTATCTCTCAATACTGCTGGTGCGCTCTTACCACACCTTTGCACCCTTACCTGTGTGTAGATTTCCTATTTCTAGATTTCTACACCATCGGCGGTATGTTTCTGTGGCACTATCCTCGTAGTCACCTACACTGGGCGTTACCCAGCAAGTTTGGTCTTTTGGAAGTCCGGACTTTCCTCAGATTGACTCTCTTTTTTTTGAGGCCTACCTGCAATCACCTTGCCTACTCTCTTAATTTCTATTATATCTTATAGGGGATGATTAATATCATTTTTCCAAAAATATGACCTACTTGGATAGGTAGAGACAAGGGGGACAAGGAGGACAAGGAAGACAAGGGAGCTTGGTTTTGGTTTGGGAATCAGTAGGTTTTGGGGAGCTTTAACTCTATCATGGTTTTAGAAATTTGGTAGAAGTGATAAGTGATAATTAATCAGTAATCAGTGTTATATTTTATACTTTGATCTAATTTTATTGTCCTAAAAATTAGGGATTAAGTTTAAGCTAAAAAACTTATTTGATAATTTTTTATCTCTTTATACTTATTAATATCAAAGACATTCCTTTTAATCATCTTTGGAGGGATAAACTCGATCGAACCAACCTCTGCGCCAAAAGAAATAAATCAAAAAGGATGCCAATGAAATCATCACTAGCCAACAAAAATAATAACCCCATTCCCATTGTAACTCTGGCATATATTCAAAATTCATGCCATATATTCCTGCTATGAATGTTAGTGGAATAAATATTGTGGAGATTATGGTTAATACTTTCATGATTTCATTCATTTTATTACTCATGGAAGATAGGTAGACATCCATTAAGCTTGAGGCTAATTCTCTATAGTTTTCTAAGATATCTAAAATTTGAAAGACATGATCGTAGCAATCTCTCAAATATACTTGTACTTCTGGTGTAATTAGTTCTCGACTCCCTTCGACGGTGGCAAAGCCATCACGAATTAAATTATTAATAGCCATTCTCAAAGGCCAAACCGCTCTGCGTAGTCCTAGTAATTCTCTTCGTACTTCGTAAATTTCTTCGAGAATACTGTTGTTAGGATTTTGCACAACTCGATCTTCTAAATCTTCGATTCTTTCACCATAATGTTCTAATACTGGGAAATAGGAATCTATCACAGCATCTAACAATACATAGGCTAAATAATCTGGACCTAATTCTCTTACTTTCCCTTTATTATTACGAATGCGCTCTCGTACTGGTTCAAAACATTTAGCTGTTTTTTCTTGAAAAGTAAGAAGATATTTCATTCCTAAAACAAAACTTACTTGCTCATTTTCAAATCCCCATTCATCTTTTTTAGGAATAACCATTTGAACAAGAATTAATAAATTTTCTTTGTATTGTTCTACTTTTGGTCTTTGGGGAACATTTACCACATCTTCTAATAAGAGATCATGTAAGCTAAATACTTGACCTATTTCTTTTAAAATATTTTCACTTCCTAGTCCTTGAATATCTACCCAAGAAACTGAATTAGTTTCTAAATAAGGTTGACAAGCTTTTGGGGTAATATCTAATTTTCGAGTTGCTTCTTGTTGGTTATAGTCGATTAAAATAATAGTGGATGGTTGAGCATCTTGATCGATACTCAGTGTACCGGGTTCACTTCCTGGTTCATCAAAAAAGTAATCAAAGTAATCTTCTTGTTCATGTTCTGGAGATTTAATGGTTTCATAAGTTTGAGTTTGAAATTCTGTCATAGTTTTTTATTATAATTTTGATTTTGTAGAAATAAGATTCGATTGAAAAGGAATATTCTTCATTAATGGTTTAGTATAAAGAAATTAGTTTTGGTTTTATTTACCAATAGATATTACTTTTGAGCTTCTTGTTGTATATTTCTAACTATTTTAGTTACTAAGTTTCTAGGAGCGAATCTAATACTCAAAGCTAATAACTTATTTTTCCAACCTGAGATAACTACAGTTTTGTTATTAAATAATGCTCGATAGCCGATAGAAGCTACTTTACTTGCATCCATAATTGGTTGATTTTTAAATAATTTAGAGTTTTCCATATTTGCTTTTGCTTGAAAACCAGATTCTGTAGGACCAGGACACAGTACAGTTACACTTACGCCGGTATTTTGTAATTCATTGGCAAGGGCTTCAGAAAATGAAAGAACATAGGCTTTACTAGCATAGTATACAGCCATTAATGGCCCTGGTTGAAAGGCAGCAGTGGATGCGATATTTAAAATTTTTCCTTGTTGACGTGCCACCATTTCTGGGAGAAATAATTTGGTAAGGTGGGTTAAAGTTACCATATTTAATTGCATCATGTTCAATTCTGACTGAAGTTGAGTTTCTAAAAATAAGCCATAAGTGCCAAAACCGGCGTTATTAACGAGAATATCAATGGTATATCCTTGGCTTTGTAATTCTTGCCAGATTTCTTCTGGGGATGTGGCTAAGGATAAATCTTTAGCAATGACTTTGACTGTTATTGAAAATTCTTTGGTTAATATTGAGGCAATTTCTTCTAATTTTGATTGGCTTCTGGCGATTAACACCAAATTATAACCATCGCCAGCAAATAATTTTGTCAATTCATAACCGATGCCGCTAGAAGCACCTGTAATTAGGGCGGTTTGAGTTGTTTTTGTTGATGTCATGGTTTGTTAATTTATATTTATTTGCAAAAAAAATAATCATAGTGTTTATGGAAATAGAAAAATTTTAATGATTTCTTCAATAGTTATTGTCTCTAATATTCTGATTCTATCCATTACTACCCATTCTCCCAATTCCCCCATTGACTTATAATTTTACAATTTTCCAGAATTTTGGTAATTTTTGATTAAATCCAATTTTATTTATAATTTTTTAATATTAGGATAGAAAAATTGAGGAGAAACAATGGGAAATATTAACTTTGTTAAAGAAGATAAGGAAATTATTGCTGCTAATGGTGCTAATTTAAGACAAAAAGCTTTAGAAAATCAAATCGATATTTACACATTTAAAGGGAAATTAACTAACTGTGGCGGATATGGCCAATGCGGTACTTGCATTGTGGAGATTGTGGAGGGGATGGAAAATGCTTCTCCTAAAACTGATGTGGAAAATCGTAAGTTGAAAAAGAAGCCTGAAAGTTATCGTTTGGCTTGTCAAACTCTGGTAAATGGGCCTATGATTGTTAGGACTAAACCTCATCAAAAATAATAATCTCATGTTAAAATCTACTCAATAATGATATGTTGATAATTGTTGGTTGAATTTTAATAAGAGGGGCTTGATCATGCAATATAACGATTTAGGATTTGTTGCTACTGTAATGTTTGTATTGGTTCCTACGGTTTTTCTCCTGATTCTTTATATCCAAACAGGAAAAAATGAAGGCAATACTTAATTAATTTTGATACAACTTGATAAGGAAAGGTAGGCAAGGAGTTTTGTTTCTCTTTGTCTATTTTTCCATGCTTTTATTTATTAAACACTGTTTTTGATTTAAGTCAATAACACTTGTTTATATAGTCGAACGAACCCTTATAGCTTTATTATTTTTATTTTAAAACTTTATTTTGAAAATGTCAATTTTTTTGGCGTTTTTTTTCTAGAATTTAATTATTTTTGAGAAATTAAGCTATTACTATAATCATAGCACATAATGATAGCATAATTGAAATAAAGTTGCTAGAGAAATAATGAATTTACAGCAATTCTTGTAGTAATAAATTTTACAGCTTTAATAACTTTTCCAAATGCCTCTCTCTAAACTTTTTTACAGTTTATGTTTGTCTTTTTTTATGGAAGTTGTCGATATGTTTTGAAATTTGAGACTAGAAGATATAGTTTATTTTTGCCAATAATTAATAAGATAGTTTACTCTATAGTTTACTCTATAGTTTACTCTATAGTAATATGATTTTTCTTTAACTATATATAGACATTGAGTAGGAGAATGGGAGAGTAGGGGAATGGGTAAATAAATTTTGCTTGATTATCCTAGATTTAAGATTTTTAACTCTATACATCGTTTTAGAAAATTGGGATAGTGATTAATTTTCAATTAGTAATGAATCATCCATGATCAATTGTATATCAACTGTATCTATGATTATAGATGGCGAGAATTTATCTAGGTTTGGATAAATATAATGAGTGGTTATATTGGAAGAGATTTTGTTGGTTTCTAAAACTAAGTTAACTTAGATTTTTTTTTAGGTAATTAAGGTTTTAAGTAGGTAAGCATAATTAAATAGAAAAATGGGTAATCTTGTATTTCTCTCTTTAGCTATTGATTTTAAATTTTTATTTTAAAACTTTTTTCACCTACCTACTTATTGTTTAATTTTATGGTTTGATTGTTTAAAAATTTTGCACCATAAATCATCTAAAAGACTATAAATAATTGGCACTACTATTAAGCTTAATAAAGAAGAAGTTATCAACCCTCCAATAATAGCTACTGCCATTGGTTGCCTTAATTCTGCGCCGGCACCAATGCCTAATGCAATGGGTAACATTCCTAAAATTGTTGAGGTAGTTGTCATCAGAATTGGGCGAAAACGTACCTTTCCTGTTTCTAAAATTGCGGTTATTTTTTCCCTACCTTGCTGACGTAATTGATTAATATAATCGAGTAGTAAAATTGCATTTTTATCTAATAATCCTAAGAGAAAAATTAATCCAATTAGAGAAATCATCCCTAAATCACTTTGAGTAATTAGTAAACCTAACATTGCACCTATAATTGATAAAGGTAGAGATAAAATTACCACCATAGGTTCTAATAATCTTCCAAAAGGTAAAGTTAATACCAATAACATACAAAGAATTGATAAAATCAGGGTTCGAGCAAAATTTTTAATAACACTATCACCATGGGAAGATGTGCCCCATAATTGTAGACTTACACCTTCTGGTAGAAGATTTTTACTAATTTTTTGAGCTTCGTTTATAGCATCACCTAAAGCATATCCTTGGTTTAAATTTGCACTAAGATAAACTCCTCTTTTGCCATTAATATGTTCGATTTGTATAATATTATTAATATCTTCGATATTGCCTTGGAGATTGATATCTACAAACCCTGGATTTTGTTGAATTTTTGCTTTTAATTCTTCTGCACTTTTACTAATAGTTTCTAAGTCTTCACCTACTAATACTATTTGAAAGTTTTTCTCGCTTTCTGTATTAACAAATTGGATATCTTCAACACTTACATTTACTCTTGGTATATTGGGTAATTCTCCACGAATTTTCTTTTGAATTTCACCAGTATTTAATTGTCGATCATTTTTTAGCTTGACATATATTTTGCCTTTATTTAATTCACCTCGCACACCAGAAATAGTAAATATAGATTCAATTTCATGCTCTTGAATTAGCACTTTTTCTAGTTGGTTTCCCACCCTATTTGTTCGACGTAAAAGTATTTTTTGAGGTGAGCGAGAGAGATTGCTTATCCAACTAAAACTCTCTGAAGATTCTCTGTCAGATTGAGTTTGAGAGAGGGAATTTTTTTCTCGCCTTAAGCCACTAGGAATCTTAGGTAATGGGGTAGTATAAATAATATTAAATTCCCCTCGATCGAGTTTAGGAATAAAACCTTTAGGAATAAGAGGAATTAAAGCAATTCCTGCTATAAAACTTACAATAGCAATTGTAATTATTAGCCAACGATGATGTAAAGACCAACGAAGTATACTAAGATAAAATGTAGAAATAGTATCTTGGAGATTAACTTGTTTATTAACATTTTGGGGAGGATTTGTATCAGATTGGTTAGTATTTTGGGAATTACTTTGAGAGTGACTTTGAGATTGATTTTGAGATTGATTTTGGGATTTAAACTTAAGCCAATAAACAGCCAAAACAGGAGATAAACTCCTAGCAACGAATAAAGAAGTAATAACTGCAGCAGAAATAGTAATACCAAAAGGCTTAAAAAACTTACCAATAGTGCTTCCCATCAAAGCAACAGGCAAAAATACAGCCACAATAGTCAAAGTAGAAGCAGACACAGTAAAACCAATTTCATTAGTAGCTAAAATAGCAGCATTTTTTGGAGTATTTCCTGCTTCTAGATAGCGAGAAATATTTTCAACTTCCACAATTGCATCATCTACAATTATGCCAATTACTAATGCCAAAGCTAGTAAAGTAATGGTTTCTAAATTAAACCCAAATATTGCCATCACAATAAAAGTGCCTAATAAAGAAATAGGAATAGCTAAAGCAGTAATAAAAGTTGCTTGGAGATTGCGTAAAAAAGCAAAAATAACCAAAACTGCAATAATAATTGCTGCCAATAAAGTATCAATAGTTGCTTGAGTTGCTTCTTGAATATAATCTGCTTGAGTTTGGGCCAAAACTATATCTATATCTGGGAAATTTGGCGTTAAATTACTAATAGCTTTCTCTACTTTACTAACCACTTCAAGAGTATTAGCCTTGCTGGTTTTAACTACCTCAAAAGCAATAGCATCTTCCCCATTAAAATGAACTAAACTAGGCAATTTTTTGATACTTTGATTGTCATTCTCTTTCAAAGAATCATTACCAAGTAAATTCACCTTTAACACTCCAGGTAAATTACTAATAGAAGGGATAATTTCTTCTGCTATTTCTGTTAACTCATTAATGGTTTTAGAGGAAGTTTGATTATTAGTTTGACTTTTATTTTTAATAGCGTAACTAATAGTAGTCGATTCGTTTAAATTAAAAGGAATTATGTCATAAGAAGCGTCTTTAGGAAGAGGAGTTGCTTCAACTTTTGCTTTAACTTTTTCAGTAGATAATTGTAAGTTTTCCCCACCTTTAAACAAGACAGTAATGGCACTTTGCCCAGGATAAATTGACGAATAAAGTTCATCTATTCTCCCTAAAGATAGAAGTTTTTTTTCAAGAGGAATAGTTAATTGTGACTCGGTTTCTAAAGTTGTTGCTGCTGGTAATTTAGCATTTACTACTACAATTGGAAAATTAATATCTGGAAAAAGGGCATATTTTAAGGAAGTAAAAGCAAAAAATCCTGCTACAGTAATAATTAGCCAAAAACATACTGTTAACCAAGAATATTTTATTGCCAATCGAGAAAGATTAAACATCTCTCGTAAAGAGGTTTTTTGTTGATGCTTTTTCATTAATTTCTAATAGCATTTATCGAAGATAATCATAGGTTTATCATACCTTTTTCTTCTAGTTTTTTACTATCAGGATGTGGAATAGTATCATTAATGCAGAAATTTCCTTACCCTCCCATTATCAAGAAATAATATGGTTTTTTGCGTAATTTTGATAGACATCTTCGTGGAGAATGGGGAGAATGGGAGTTTCTTGAGACAAGGAAGACAAGGAAGACAAGGGAGTTTCTTGAGACAAGGAAGACAAGGAAGACAAGGAAGACAAGGGAGTTTCTTGAGACAAGGGAGAAAAAGAGTATATCTTATTTACTTATTACTTATTACTTATTACTCATTACTTATTACTTAATCAAAGCTTATTACTCATTACTTAAATCTTGGAATGGGTGGAATGGGAAGTAGTTGTTGATATTGAAATTAAGGAAAAAAAGTTATTATTAATTATCCTAAAATTAGGAAATTTTAACTCTATAATTAATCAAGACTTTCTTGATATAAGGTAAAACTGGAAGGAAAGTATACAATTCAAAGATTAATTAATTTCAGATTTCCAACCTTAAAATAATTATCTATTTATATTAATTTGTATATTTTAATGATAGAGTTTAATCTATTAGTAATATCAAGAGAGTCTTTAAGAATGATAGAGTTTGAAAATCCTAAAATCTAATGCAGAATAATTAACAACAATTAATTCTCTCCCCATTCTTCCAATTCTTCTTTTTAAGTAAGGAAGTAAGAAGCAAAAAGTAAGAAGTAAAAAGATATACTAAATTCCCGCCATTTTTTCTATTCTCCTATTCCGTCATTCTCCCATTACCTAATACCAAATCCAGTTTTCAAAGTTGACTAATTAAAAAAAACTGTTTTATCTCCTACTTTTTCCTAATTTTTCCAAATTCCGTTGGCGTTATACCAATTTTCTAAAACAATAATAGAGTTGAAAAATCTTGAATCAAAAATAATTAACCAAAATTTATTTTACCCACTCTCCTCTATATATAGCTAATTCTCTATCCTCCCATTCTCCCCATTCCCCCCATTCTCTATCTCTATCACAATTACGCGAAAAATGATA
>JANQIW010000061.1 GCA_028281945.1 Prochloraceae cyanobacterium PL24a_bin.78 | reverse complement strand
GCTAACCTCTTTGACGCTAACCTCTCCCACGCTAACCTCACCCTCGCTAACCTCACCGACGCTAACCTCTTTGACGCTAACCTCTCCCACGCTAACCTCACCCTCGCTAACCTCTTTAACGCTAACCTCTCCCACGCTAACCTCGAATACGCTAACCTCACCGACGCTAACCTCTTTAACGCTAACCTCTCCCACGCTAACCTCGAATACGCTGACTTGAAAGATATTATTTGGAATGAGGAGACTAACTGGAATAATGTCAAAGGATTAGAGACAGTAAAGAATATCCCTCAAGAATTAAAACAACAATTAGGGTTGGATTAAGTAAAAAGCAAAAGTAAGAAGAGATAGAAAATTCTCCCTTGTCTTCCTTATCTTCCTTTTCTCCCTTGTCTTCCCAATTTCCCCATTGTCTCCACTTAATGTCTATTAATATTGAAGAAAAATGATCGAATTCTCCCCAATCTTCCCCATCTTTCAACATTACCAAACCAATCCAAATAACCCAATAAAAAACCAATTAACCAACAGCAAAACCAGTATATTTTCTAATATCAGGATTATGAAAAGCCAAGACAATATCCTCCTTTGGAATACCAGAATCCAACAAATCTTGACCAATTCCATACTCAATTCCATCTCGTTGAATCCAAATTTTACCATCAATAAGTTCCAAATGAACCAAACATCCATGAACTCTTTTTCTACCATCCCAACCAATATTCATAATCAAAAAATTATTACAATTTCTATCAACAATTACCTTACTAATAAAATCACCATGACTATAAGGAATCGCCCCATATTCAGTCAAAACCTTCTCCATAATCTCTCGATAATTTGCTAACTTATCCATCGTAAAATCCCCTTATTTTTAGGTTCAAATATCATTAAATTTAAACGTTTTTTCCTTAAAAGAATCTCCCCTATTGACTCATGAAAAATCTCAATAAAGATATCATTAGGAATACTAAGATAAAGACTTCTATCTTATTCTAACTACTCCAAAATATCATAATACAAAATATATTTACCAATAGCATTTTCCAAATCTCTAACAACAGAAACCCCCGCAAAACTTTTAACTTCAACAGCAATTTTCTCCTTTTCCTTTTCAGCAGCTAAGAGTTTTTCCACACCCAAATCGAGATAGAATAGGTTTTTTTACTATGATAGATATTGAGTGGGAGAATGGGAGAATGGGAGATGGGGAGAATTTTCTATTCTCTTCTTACTTGTTACTTTTTACTTAATCAAATCTATCAACTTTTTAGAAAATTGAGATAAATCTTTTCTTCTAATTTTTAAAAGCAAAAAACCTCCAAAGTAATAATCCAACCATCTTTTTCCAAAGCAAATCTAACCACTTCATGATAAAAATCTTTAGCAGGCATAAACAATATTCCCAGCAAAAAATAAACCAAAAAATTAAAATCATAGCCACAAAAATCTATGATATAATATCAATCTAAATCAATTTTTTAACAACCAACAAAAACAAGCAAAAACCAAAAACTATGGAAGTTATTCCAGCTATCGATTTACTCTCAGGAAAATGTGTCCGCCTATATCAAGGTGACTACCAACAAAGTCAAGTATTTAGTGAAAACCCAGTAGAAGTCGCCCAAGAATGGGTAAAACAAGGGGCAACTCGTCTTCATCTAGTAGACTTAGACGGCGCAAAACAAGGAAAATCCGCTAACTTACCAGTAATAGAAGCCATTATAAAAGCAATATCTATCCCAGTGCAAGTGGGAGGAGGCTTACGCACAAAAGAAAACATCGCCCAATTAATTAATTTAGGTGTCGATCGAGCCATTGTAGGAACAGTAGCCGTAGAAAATCCAGAGTTAGTCAAACAAATAGCCACCGAATTTTCCGACAAAATAGTCATCGGAATTGACGCACGCAACGGAAAAGTAGCCACCAGAGGATGGTTAGAAACCTCAGAAATAGATGCCATTCAACTAGCAAAACAATTCCAAGAATATGCTGCTGCCATAATCTATACCGACATACATAGAGACGGAACATTACAAGGACCCAACCAAGAAGCCCTAAGAGAACTCACAGAAGCTATAAATATCCCAGTAATTGCATCAGGAGGTGTAAGTTCCCTAACAGATTTACTAAGTTTACTCTCACTCGAACCTCTTGGCGTTACCGGAGTTATCGTTGGCAAAGCACTTTATACCGGCAAAGTTGACTTAAAAGAAGCCATTCAAGCGATCGGGCAAGGGCGTTGGCAAGATATTCCCCCAGATTTTGGTTCATCTAGTTTTGCTTAAAAATAAATTAACAATATAAGGGTGAAAAATTATCTAAAAATTATCTAAAAATGCCTGCCAAAGATATTTATCATAATGGCAAATATCGAAGAGGAGAAGATTATTCAATGGATAAATTAACTAAATATCGTCAAATAATTCGCTCTATTTTAACAGAATATTATCAATGGGCAGCCAATAGTGAAACAAGTGAAATTAAAGAATGCTTGTCTTTTGATGAAGAAAGAGAACACTATTTGTGGTTTCATGTTGGGGGGAATGAAAAAAAACGAATTTTCTCAGTAATAGTATATATTAGAATTCAAAAAAATAAAATTTGGCTTGAGGAAGATTGGACAAAACAAGGAATAGTTAACGATTTATTAGATAAAGGCATACCAAAAGAAGATATAGTTTTAGGATTTCAGCATCCTAAAAAGAGACACTTAACAGAATTTGCCATACAATAAACCTATAAAAATTCTAAATAAAAAACACTTATAGAGAAAAAAACTAGCTTCACAAAAAGTAACAGAGAAAACATATTGCTAACCATAGAAAAAGTATGCCCAGAGTATGATAAAATCAAGCAAACCTTAAAAACCTTGCCAGAATCAAGAAACAGAATAAAATAGCATTCATCATTGGCAAAACCAAAAAGAAATAATGGAGTTTATTTAAAAATTTTTGGAATTAAAGTACCAACAATAGAATAAACCACCATTAAAAAATGTAGAATTAAAAAAAATAGAATGAGTAATAAATTTAGACGGGCAGTAAAAGCAAAAGAATTTTTAATCACAGCAGAAGTAGCACCTCCCAAAGGAGGAAATCCCCAAAGAATGGTAGAAGTCGCCCAAACCTTAAAAGGGAGAGTTCACGCAGTAAACATCACCGATGGAAGTAGAGCAGTATTACGGATGTCATCATTAGCAGCATCAGTAATCTTATTGCAACACGGCATAGAACCCATCTGTCAAATGGCTTGTCGCGATCGAAACGCTATAGGATTACAAGCAGACTTAATGGGAGCACACGCTCTAGGAATAGTAAACATACTAGCCTTAACAGGAGATCCAGTCAAAGCAGGAGATTGCAAAGAAGCAAGGCCCGTATTTGACTACGAATCAATCCGCCTACTCAAAACCATAACTAACCTCAACCTAGGATTAGATTGTAATGAGAAAAAACTGCCAGACGGAAAACTAGACTTATTTGCTGGAGCGGCAGTGGATCCCCAACTCAAAAGTTGGTCAAGCCTGCAAAAAAGATTTGAGCGAAAAATAGAAGCAGGAGCACAATTCTTTCAAAGCCAACTAATCACAGACTTTGAACGCCTAGATAAATTCATGAACCAAATAGCCTGCAACACAGATAAACCTATTTTAGCAGGAATATTTTTACTCAAATCAGCCAAAAATGCTAGATTTATTAACAATAAAGTTCCAGGAGTTACCATTCCCGAACATATTATAGAAAGACTAGAAAAAGCAGCTAATCCCCTAGAAGAAGGCATTAAAATAGCCGCAGAACAAGTAAAAATCGCCAAAGAAATTTGCCAAGGAGTCCATATGATGGCAGTAAAAAAAGAAGAATTAATCCCTGAGATTTTAGACGCAGCAGGAATTCGTTCACTAGAACTTCAATTAGTTTAAAAAAAATATATAAAGTATTGTCAAAATAAATATAAATTAAAGTTAGATATATTTTTGATTCTACTTTAATTTTGAATGACTCTAGTTAATTAAATAATATTTAAAACATAAGATAAGCTAGTAAAGATAGTATATTCATCCAAATTATCAAATCAAAACCCAAAAATGCAGCAAACCGCCTTAAACCTAATAGCCATAGGAGTATTCACCATCACCCTATCAATTTTACTAGGGCCACTTCTAAACATATCCCCCTTAATTCCCACCATAACCACAGCCACTATCTTAGGCATCGCCACCATAGACACCATCAGTTGGCAAAACAAAGGAGTAACCCTATTGTTAGACTCCCTCTCATCCTCCCAATATCGCCAAAGAATCATCCACCACGAGGCAGGGCATTTTCTGGCCGCCTATCTCTTAGAAATACCCATCACCGGTTATACTCTCAATGCTTGGGAAGCCTTTAAAGCCGGCCAACCCGGAGTAGGAGGGGTTACCTTCGATACCGAAAAATTACAAGAAAAAGCAGACTCCCCCATAGAAATGCGTTTAATGCTAGAGAGATTCGCCACAGTCTTAATGGCAGGAATCGCAGCAGAAAAAATCTTATATGACAAACCAGAAGGTGGAGAAGATGACATGGGAAAAGTTACAGAAATGCTGCTAAATTTTGGATTTTCACAATTAAATGCCAAACAAAAACAAAGATGGGCATTATTACAAGCCAGTAATTTATTATCCCAACATCAAGAATCCTATGAAGCATTAGTCAAAGCTATGGAAAAAAGAGCATCAGTAGAAGAATGTTTTCAAGTTATTTCCTCAGTTCAAGGTAATAAAGAAAAAAAGTAGAAAGATAGAATCCACAATAGGCTTAAAGAATTATTATTGTTATATAATTAAACAAAAATTTTATAAATCAACTAAGTATTATTTTGTTAAAAAAAACCAAATTATACTAGATGGGTCATATGTTGCCAATTAAGCACATCTTCTAATAATGAGCCATAACCTTTTTCATTAGGATGCAAGCCATCAGAAGAAAGACGCGATCGCCACCAATTCTCACCTCTAGATATCCACATATCGAAAGTATCCAAATAAGGAATATTATGCTTTTGACAAAGACTTTTAGTAACTTCTTTATAACTAAATTGATCGCGATGATTAAAATAAAAACACTTAAGAAAAGGCATTTTACTTTCATCTACCGGAATCATGCCGATAAATAACACATTAGCAAGGAGTTTAGCCTGTGCTAATAACATATCCATCTGTAAAATAAAATCATTATAGTTCGTTACATTCTTGCCATCTTTATGTAAAAGACGAGGAGAATCATTAACACCTACAGATAAAATAATCAAATCAGGATATCGATTCCGTAATTCACCCCGAAAATTAAACTCATGTTCCAATCGTCCTTGAACCTTAGTCACCGTATCCCCTCGAATACCCAAATTATATAACACATGACCTTTACTATCAGGTGACATCCATTGACGGCGTAATTGCTCAACCCAACCCCCAAAAACAGGATCCCCATATCCATAAACTAAACTATCTCCAAGAGCAATTATTCTTAAAGGTTGGTTTTGAACTTTTAACTTCAACTTGGGTTGGCTTTGCCATGGCTTCTGGGCATCATTAATTGTTTGCATAAAATACTTGTTTTATAGTTGATTTTTGACCTTATTTTAATTTACAAAGCTCAATAAATTTGCATAATATTTAATTATATTATCATATTTCTTAATAGTTCAGCCTGAAACATAAGTAGTCTCTAATCTTCAAGGATTTTGCATAACAAAAAATAATACTTCTTGACTTTCTTAAGAATTAATCTTAATTACTCTTTTAATCTCTCTTTTCCAAGATGAACGTTCCACTCAACAACTCGAGCAGATTCTGCTAGCATCCCATCCCTAACACGAGGACTTGTTTTAACAATTTTCATAGCTTCTTCAAGGTTTTCAGCTTTGATGATCCAAAGTCCCGTACCATCATGGGGCACAAAAGGACCACAACAAATCAAAATCCCTTTTTCATATTGTTCATTAAACCATGCTAATTGATCCCGATCGTGTTCTGGATGTTTTTTCTTGTATTCATAATATTCTGGAATCGTTGCCACCACAACAGCAAAAAATTTAGTCATGCTTTTTTCTTCCGATAAAAATTAAGAGAATTTAAGATAAAAACAATAGCTTTTTTATTAATTTCCATGATTAATAATCCATTTTCAATTATCTAAGATATAATTTTGGAACTATTCTTGAAATAATTCTTCTCCTTTATGCAAACGTCGTGCGATTTGATAGGTTTGTTCTTGAGTACGTCTGGTAGGAGAGTGAGCAGCTAAATATCTAACCCCAGCTACAAGTATATTAATTCCCTTTTTGCTTTCCTTAAAATGTGAATATAAACGAAATACTGCCTCTATTTCCTGAATAGTATGGAAATCTCGATCTTCTCGTAGCAAAACTTTTCCTAACATATTTAAGAGGTTATCTGAATTACCACCACTATAAAGATATTTGGCGACTAATTTTCCTGCCTCATTTACCTGCTGTTGTTTATTTAATAACTCCGGTAATTGTAACAATAACTCATCTGGATTCTTTATTCCGTCTTCCGGCTTAGGTAAACTCACAGAAGGTATATTTAAAAAACGATTTAGATATACCGTTATAGCAGCATCAAAAACCCCTCGTAACAATAAAACAGATGGTACTCTTTTTAATCCTTGAAGCACAGCATTAGCGAAAGTAAATGAATGATGAGCCGTATCCCAATCTCTAAAATCATTATTAGTATGGAATTGAGCAATCCGTAATGCTGCTGCATAAGCCACAGTTGCTGCCAATTCTACTTCCGTTGCCCCATCTTTTAATGCATTTAACAAAGATGATACAATTTTTTGCGGATCGTCTTCTAATAAAACTTTGCTTAATTCTCCTTCTCCTTGCCAAGTACCTCGTTTTTTCTCTCCTTTTGCCCTAGCATCATCTAATTCTTGAAAAGCATTATCTAAAATTTTTACTAAATCTATCGGATGTCGCCAAGAATTTGACTCCTCCATCCGATGGGCAGTAGCATAACCTCTGACAAGGCTAGTTAAGACTAAATCAGCATTTCCCCAACCCGTAACATCTAACGCTTCTAATGCCTTATTAGTGAAATCAAGAGGATGTCCCTCATCAATATAACGATGATCTGTGATAGCAGCAAATAACATTTCTGCAATTTCTGTCTGCTTAGCACCCATTTTAATGGCAGATACCAAACATCTCTCAGCACCTTGAGTATCTCTAACCTCTATAAATTGACGAAACCAAGTTTTTAGTAAAGATATATCTGTATTTTTTCCAACAGTTGGCAAAGGTTGTATAGAAAATCGAGGGGGTTTTCCGGCACATTCTCTAGATACAGCAGAAAGTCCATGATATAAAGCCTTAGCTTTATCTTTATCATCTAAATAAGGCAAAATATTCATCATAGAAGTATGAATAGTTAAACCAGCACTCCATCCTTCTTGTCGATAACGTGTCCCAAATTTTAATCCTTCTTCAAAAGGTTGAGTAGGATTCACATTATGAGATAGCAAACTTAAAATAGATTTAGCTATTACTAGAGAGATATTTTGTTCTAAACCATCAATCAAACGTTGTTGTGCCTTAATTTTAACCTCAGACTGAGGGCTAATATCAATCCATACCTCCCCATCTCGAATTTCCACAGGAAAACTTGGCACATCATCAGCCCAAAGATCGAAGGTTCCTCCCGTTTTCAGATCAAAACGGGCATGATGCCAATGGCAAGTGAGAATACAATTATGCACGGAACCTTGGTGTAATGGAAAACCCATATGAGGGCAACGATTATCGATAGCATAGATTTTGTCTTCGTGATGGAAAAGGGCGATGGTTTTCCCTGCAACTTTGACTAATTTATATCCTGAAGCTGGTATCTCATTTTCCTTAACAACACGAACAAACCCTGATTTTTGTTTGTTTATAACTGTCATAAACTTCTCTACTTTCTAAAGTTTTTTCTTTATAAAGTCAGTATAACTTAAAATTTGACTTTGTAAAGATTTTTCTTTACAATATTTAATCAAAACAAGATTCCAAATAACTTATGGCAGCCGCGAAAAAATCTCAAAATATCAATAAAACAAGACAAAGGATTATTAATTTCCTCAAATTTGAAGGGCAAGCTAATGCAAATAAATTAGCTCAAGAGTTTGGCGTTTCAACAATGGCAATTCGTCAACATTTATATGCTTTACAAGAAGAAGGTTTAGTAATTTATACTGAAAAAAATCTCTCTCAAGGAAGACCAACTAAAATGTGGCAGTTGACAACACAAGCAGATAGTTTCTTCCCTAATGGTTATGCGGATTTAACTTTAAGTTTAATTCATTCTATTACTGAAACTTTTGGAAATGAAGGTTTACAACGTTTATTAGAAGTGCGATGCCAAGAACAAAAAGAGTTATATCGAGAAAATATTTCAGAAAACTTGCCTTTAGAAGAAAAAATTAATATTCTTGCTGAGTTACGTAATGATGAAGGATATATGGCGGAGGTACAATCTCTAGATGATTCTTCTTGGTTTTTGATTGAAAAGCATTGTCCTATTTGTGCTGCTGCTACGGCTTGCACTGGTTTATGTGATAGAGAGTTGGATTTATTTCAGTATACTTTGGGAAATGATATTAATATTGAGCGAATTGAACATATTGTGGCAGGAGAGAGAAGATGTGTCTATAAGATTTGTGAGAAAAAATAAAGTTACAGTTATAGTTTTAAAAAATATTGTAACTAAAAACAGTATCAATTACAAAAGAATTGGTAATTGTTGATTTTAATCAAAACTCAACTACCAATTAAAAATCAACCTTAACCACCTAATCTCACATTTAAAGCATCTCTAGCGTGCTCACGATCGTCAAAGTGAATTTTTTCCGTCCCCAAAATCTGATAATCTTCATGGCCCTTACCAGCAATTAAGATCCCATCACCAGGTTTAGCCTCACAAATAGCCCGACGAATCGCACTAGCTCGATCAGCAATTACCATAGGATTCACAGAATCAGGGATACCATTTAATATATCTTCCAAAATCCGCTCAGGATCTTCAGTTCTAGGATTATCAGAAGTCACAACAGCAACATCAGCCAAATCCGCCACAATTTTACCCATCAAAGGCCGCTTAGTTCGATCGCGATCGCCACCACAACCAAACACACAAATTATATTACCTTGAATAAAAGGACGTGCAGCCTTCAACATATTTTCCAAACTATCAGGAGTATGAGCATAATCAACGAGAACACTTACATCTTGATTTTCACTAACTTGAACCCTTTCCATCCGCCCAGGAACCCCCGGAAACTCAGGTAAAAACCTAACAATTTCCGTTAAATCCACTCCCAAATCTAAAACAACCCCCACAGCAGCCAATAGATTTTCCAAATTAAATTGACCAACTAAAGGAGATAAAAACTCAGCCTCACCTAAAGGAGTATGTAAAACACCCTTCACACCATTTGGCAGATATTCCAAATCCTTCATCCATAAATCCGCCGAAGAATCCCCAACACTATAACTCCAAACCTGATTTTTATCTAAACCTTCAAGCAAACGTCGACCATAAGCATCATCATAATTAATAATTGCCCTACCTTTAAGATATTCAGGAGTAAATAAAAGAGCCTTAGCTTGAAAATATTCCTCCATATCACGATAAAAATCTAAATGATCCTGAGTTAGATTAGTAAAAACAGCCACCTCAAAACTGCAACCCTTCACTCTATCTTGAGACAAAGCATGAGAACTAACCTCCATAGCAATAAACTTATTCCCGGCATCCCTAGCCATAGCTAATTCCTCTTGTAACTCAGAAGCAAAAGGAGTAGTGAGAAGAGCAGTTTTTTCAAATCCCGGCCATCGTAGATATAAAGTCCCCAAAATCGCAGTTTGTAACTGACATTTATTTAAGATAAACTCTATCAAATGAGTAGTAGTAGTTTTACCATTAGTTCCTGTAACTCCTATAGCCCGTAAAGTGTGAGTAGGATTATTATAAAAAGCACAAGCAATTTCCGCACAAGCAATAATTGGATTAGGATGAATCACCACACAATCATCAGTTGTAGGAGGATATTTAGCAGCAGCCTCAGAGCTAATCACAGCAGCAATTGCCCCCTTAGACATAGCACTTTGCCAAAATTCTCCTCCATCAACCCTAGTGCCTGGCATTCCTATAAAAACCTGACCATTAGAACAAGCATGAGAATTAGTACAAAGTCCTTCAACCTCCAAATCCAGGGATGGATGTTGAGCCATTGAGGATTCATCAGACAAATTACTTAATAAATCTTTTAACTTCATCATTAAAATTTCCTTTATTTTTTCTATGATCGTCATCCAAACTTTAGCTAGTCAACATCTCTTAACTAATCTAAATCTAGAAAAGCAATATATTGAAAAAACACAACCGACATCTTTGTCAACTTGCTCAAACTATAGTATGATTAAGAGAAAAAAACCAAAATTATCAACTATCCATGACATACCTTTGCAAAAATTGTTCCAATTGCCCAAGGGAAATACGAGGAGAAGGGCGAGGTAGAGAAATTTCTTCCCCTGCAAGATTTTTATAAAATAAAACAGGGATAGAAAACTCATAAGCACTAAACCAATCATCCTGAGTAGTGATATCTCGAATCTCAAGGTGTAAATCAAAAGATTGAATTTGGCGTAATTTTTCTTCCAAACCCTCGCAAAGATGGCAACCAGGCTTGCTATATAGTATTAATTCCATTAGTTGTTAATAGATTTTATCTAATATACTCTAAGATAGTGTAAATGTTTTAAGTATATTTTCATCTAATTTAATCTAAAAAGCACTAAAAATAGTTCATAATAGATAGTTAGTATATTAATGGCGGCGTATTATAGCCTGCCCAAAAAAAACCAGCCAGAAACGATCGAATCAAGCCAAATAGTAATATGATTAGTTTAGTTACTTTATCTATGTAGAGGTGTTAATAGGTGGATAAAAACTTCTGCAAATCTTATTAAATCCCCCTAAAAATAACTGTTTCTAATGTGCTATAATTAAATATCAAATCTTTTGGAAACAGTTCAATAGATTGAAAGTTGGTGTGAAAACCCTGCGTAAGATTATATCTATCCTTACGCCCAATACATGAAGTAAATCTATTATTCTGAAAACAAAAAAAGAGATAACTTGATTGAAATAGCGTTAAACTTTTTGGTTTAACTTTGTGGGCAGCCACCTTCATTTGTAAAAGTGATGCTATACCTAACTTAAATTTACCATTTTTTGAATAGATTTAAGAAGGTTGAATGTTGCACTAAGTGCACTTTCCCACGGCTTCTGGCAGTGTGAATCAAAAATCCCTTCCCAAATCATCTCTGATTTAAGGGGAAAAAGTTAAAGATGTTCAAAAACCAGTGTAGAGAGTGACCAATATGACACCATCGACACTATCGCCTATGACTAATGCTGTAGAATCAGAAATTAATCAACTTAATCAAAGATTTAAAAAAGTTGATCCCAAAAAAATTTTGGCGTGGTGTCTCACAAATATTCCGACGGGATTAGTACAAATTAGTGCCTTCAACATTGATGATTTGGTAATAACCGATCTCTTGTACCGCCAACTAAGACCAAAACAGCCAATCCCCGTTATTTTTTTAGATACACTCCATCATTTTCCTGAAACTTTACAATTAGTAGCAAAATCACGAGCAATCTACAATTTAGATTTAAAGATCTTTAAAATTGCCGATGTAGACTCCTCAGAAACTTTTGCAGCTAAATATGGTCAAGGATTGTGGAATCAAGATCTTCAAAAATTTCATTATTTAACCAAAATTGAACCCCAACTTCAAGGATTAGCTAAACTTAACGCTCGTGCTTATATTACAGCCTATCGTCGAGATCTTGGTGAATCTTATGCTAATCTTAATGTCTTTCAATGGGATGAAAACAAAAGATTACAGATTAATCCTTTAGCTTACTGGAGTCGCCCTGAATCTTGGGCTTATACTTATGAGCATGATATGATTTATAATCCACTACATGACCAAGGTTATTCTCAAATTGGCGATCAGCCTTTGACTAAGAAAGTGGTAGTAGAGATTCAATAGTCTATCTAGGTTAGTTAAGTGCTAGCAAATCCTTAGCACTAACTAATTTTTATTTATTTTTATAGTAGTCTAATGATAAAAGTTCTCCATCTTAGTGATATACATCTCGGAAGTGGTTTATCTCAAGGGAAAATTAATCCAGAAACAGGGATAAATACCCGTCTAGAAGATTTTATTAAAAGTTTAACCCAATGTATCGATCGTGCCATTAATACTCCAGCAGATTTAGTATTATTTGGGGGAGATGCCTTTCCAGATGCTACACCACCTCCATATGTGCAAGACGCTTTTGCTTCCCAATTTCGGAGGTTGGCAGATGCAAATATTCCTACGGTATTGTTGGTGGGAAATCACGATCGGCATTCACAAGGAAATGGAGGTGCGAGTTTATGTATTTATCGGGCTTTAGCAGTGCCAAGGTTTATTGTAGGGGATAATATTCATACTCACAGGATTACTACTGGCAATGGGGATATCCAAGTGATTACTTTGCCATGGTTGAATCGATCGACTCTTTTAACTCGCCCGGAAACTAAAGGGTTGTCTTTAGAAGAAGTGAATGCTAAATTAATTGATCGTCTCCAGCCTATCATAGAAAATGAAATTCGCAATCTAGATTCCTCTATTCCTACCATATTATTAGCTCATGTAATGGCTGATAAGGCTAAATTAGGAGCGGAACGGCTCTTAGCTGTGGGAACTGGTTTTACCATTCCTGTGTCTTTATTGGCACGTCCAGAATTAGAATATGTAGCTTTAGGGCACATTCACAAGCATCAGAATTTAAACAAGTATAACAATCCTCCAGTGGTTTATCCAGGAAGTATTGAAAGGGTAGATTTTTCAGAGGAAAAGGAAGATAAGGGTTATGTCTGGGTTGAGTTAGAAAAAGGTACGGTAAATTGGGATTTTTGCCCTTTGAATGTTCGCAATTTTCGGACTATAGAGGTGGATGTGACGGAGAAAGATAATCCTCAAGATGAAATTTTAAAGGCTATTTCTAAGAAAAATATTCAAGATGCGGTGGTTAGGTTGATATATAAGTTGCGATCAGAACAAGTGGAATTAATTGAAGTAGCTTCTATTCATGATGCCCTTAAAAATGCTCACAGTTATACCATTCGCCCCGAAACTATTACCCAAAAATCTCGATCGCGTTTACCAGAATTGGGGGTAAATAATACTCTCGATCCTATAGAAGCTTTAAAAACTTATTTAGATAATCGAAAAGATCTCAAAGATATTAGTGAAGAAATGCTCCAAACTGCTCAATATCTTCTCAATGGTGATGAATCTGATTTAGATATGGAAGAAGATTTAGATAAAGATATAGAGACAAAAGAACAAGATTCTGATCCAAAGCAGTTGAGTTTATTACAAAAAATGGAATCATAAGCTTTTTCGTAAATAATCCTAAAATTTAATCCCAACAGTTTTCTAAATGAATTAAAGAAGAAATAGGAATTGATAAATAATAGGCTTAATTATCTTACCTATTATTTCGGTAAATTCTTCCTTGTTATCGATAAAAACGGCGTATATCTTCAAGATTTTCAGCAGTTTTTATCCCCTTTAAAATTGATTTTAATTGGTCTAATTCCAAGGTTTTAATTTCTGCTATTAATTCCTCTCCAACTTCTCCAAATTTAATTTCCAAAGAACTTTGAATCCCTTCAATCAATCCCTCTTTTTTCCCTTCACCCTTGATTTCCTGATACCAAGGAGACTGCATTAAAATTTCCATATCCCACCTCATAATTCTTTGAACAACATCACTTTCCAATACAAAACTAGCAAAAAAACCGAGTAATTGCTCCAATCCGTCAAATTGCTCATTCTGCCTCAATTGATTAAAAGCTTTTTGAACCTGCTCTGAAGAACCACCCCCTTTCATAATAGGAACAAAAGGAAGTAAACAAGGAAATGGACTAGAAAAAGCTATTTCAGCCTCAATTTCCCATAAATTCAAAACTTTATAATCCTGATATCCATACAAACCATAACAAGTAGATTCATATTTATCTTGAATATTTTGGTTAGTTGCCAGAATATTTACCAGAACTGGATAAACAGGTAACTCATATTTTTCTTCCGCTAAAGCAGTATAAGCCCTAATCCGTCTAGGCATTTTATTTGTATAGGAAAGTTGAATTTCGCAAAGTATAATAATATTCTCTTTTTTTATTGGATCTTCCGTCAAAATCAGAATATCATTTTGGCGACTAATCCACTGAAAATCAGAAGAAATAATTTCTTTAGCGATAAAATTGGGATTTTCACTTACCCATCTTACCCAAGAAGTTGGATCTAAACCAACAATTCTTTTTGCACCAATATCTGCTTTTTTATCTTTTTTTGCCATAACGTAAGACAAATTAAACTAATTAAATTAGTGAACTCCAAGAATCTTTTTCAAACTTTATCTGATTATTTTATCTTTTAAATTTTTATGCTAGATATGGGCTTATTTAGTATAGCTTTTCCTTGCTTTAGAAATCTACTCTAATTATTCAAAAATCAAAGCCTTACCTGTAACATTAGTATTTAACCTCCCTTTTTCAAAAGCAACTTGCCCTCCCACAATAGTATAAACAGGCCAACCAGTAAGATTCCAACCCTCAAAAGGACTCCAACCGCACTTAGTGAAAAGCCGATCGCGACTCACAGGACGATAATTATTGAGATCCACCAATACCAAATCAGCATCAAAACCCGGAGCGATCGCCCCCTTATTCCTTACACCATAAGCTTTTGCAGGAGCAGTAGACATCCAATTAGCCACCTGAGCCACACTACAACGGCCTTTTTTCGCCTCAGTCAGCATTAAAGGTAAAGAAGTTTCCACTCCAGGCATACCAGAAGGAGATTTAGGATAACCCTTAGCCTTTTCTTCCAAAGTATGGGGGGCATGATCAGTAGCAATAAAGTCTATTACCCCATCTAGTAAAGCCCGCCAAAGAATCTCATTATTCTCAGGCGATCGCAAAGGAGGATTCATTTGAGCCAAAGTCCCAATTTCCTCATAAGCCTCAATATTTAACAAAAGATGCTGAGGAGTAACTTCAGTAGTCACCCAACTAGGCTTATCCTGCCGTAAAAATTCCGCCTCAATTCCAGTACTAAGATGAAGAATATGTAAACGACGCTGGTATTTTTTAGATAACTTCAAAGCCAATTTAGTAGCATTAAGAGCAGCAGTCTCATCTTGAATTTGAGAATGAATACTAGGAGTAGTAATACCTGCAAATTCCTTACGACGTTGAATAATTCTAGGTTGATCCTCCGCATGAACAGCAATGAGACGACTACCTCGAGCAAAAATAGGCTCTAATTCCTCCTCAAGACTCACTAATAAAGCACCATGAGAAGAACCCATAAAGATTTTTATCCCACAAGTAGGGTTAGCCTCAATCAAATCCGGTAGATTTTCAGCCGTAGCCCCCATAAAAAAACCATAATTTACCAAACACTTAGAAGCAGCCCGTTGGAGTTTATCATCCAAAGCAGCTTGAGTAGTAGTTAAAGGACGGGTATTTGGCATTTCAAGGAAAGAAGTAACCCCACCAGCTGCACAAGCACAACTAGCAGTAAATAAATCCTCCTTATATTCCAAACCAGGCTCGCGAAAATGGACTTGAGGATCGAAAACTCCCGGTAACAAAGTCAATCCGGTAGCGTCTATAATGGTAGAGTCATCAGAATTGATTTGTGAGTTAATCTCAACAATCTTATCTCCTTGGAGTAGAACATCTCCAAGAAAAAAATCACCATTAGGTAAAAGTATGGAAGCTGAATGTATTAACAATTGATTTTCTTAAAAAATTACTAAACAATAAAAGATTAGAAAAATATAGAATTGGCCTTGATCCCAACTCTAATTAATGGCTAAAATTAGTCTCTAAATCTCAATATAGAGAAATTTTGTAACTTTAGTCATTATAGTTTACCAAGACAAACTTAATGTTATAAAGGAAACTATAAAAGAAACAAAGAGTATTCCAATTCTACTCTTGAAAAGCAGCAAAAAAATTTCTAATACTTAACTTGATTTAAATATTCAATTCAACATTAAGTTAAAGAAAAAATAATAATTAAAACAAGCTGTAAAAAATTAAAAAAACTGGAAAATCTCATTAAACTTAATTATAAATTAAGGATCTATTACTTAGGATTTAATAAAAAAATTATGGCTGGAAGTCTCAATCAAGATAATAAAAAAGAAAAAATACAACAGGAAGAAAATCCCTGGATAGAAGCAGGAAAAACCATCGTTATTGCTGTAGCTTTAGCTGTGGGGATTCGTACCTTTGTAGCAGAACAACGTTACATACCCTCATCTTCTATGGAACCTACTTTACAAATTAACGATCACCTAATCATAGAAAAAGTAACATATAGAATTAAAAATCCAGAAAGAGGAGATGTCGTAGTTTTTAGGCCGACAGAGGCATTAATAGAACAAGATTTCCATGAGGCATTTATTAAAAGAGTAATCGGTCTTCCCGGAGATACAGTTTTAGTAAAAAATGGCAAAGTTTTTGTTAACAATGAAGAGCTAAAGGAGAAGTATATTTTAGATGAACCAGATTATGAATATGGTCCTGTAACAGTACCTACAAATCAATATCTGGTGTTAGGAGATAATAGAAATAATAGTTATGATTCCCATTATTGGGGATTCGTTCCCAAAGAAAAATTAATAGGTCGAGCCATCGTTAGAGTTTGGCCTATAAATCGATTAGGAGCACTGGATGAAAGTCCTCTTTATCCAGAAGAATAAATAGAAATAAACTATTAAGTTTTCCCTTTCTTAAAAAGCTTTTTTTAAGATTTATCAAAAAGCAAAAACTTTATTAGAAAAGTTGAGAATTGAGGCCCATTTAGCTCCAGAGTTTATATCATGTAAGAGTCAAAAAAATAGGAGATATGAATATTGATTAGCAAAGCTCCAGAAAGAACAATGCATATCATCCGATGGATTATCGCCATAGGGTGGATTATGATCATTGCATCACTATTTATAGATGATGGATTTACTATTAATCTCACTGATCCCAATTGGGATGGTTTTAGTCCCATTAAAGATTATTTTCTCTTAGATGCTAATAGTCCTGAAACTTGTGTCAGATTGCAAGGTGAGTGTCAACCACAACCGCCATATTATCCAGGCGCTAGGATTTTCTGGGGAGCGATCGTTCCCATTGGCTTAACTATAGTATTTGTCTTAGGACACGAATTTTGGCGCAGAATTTGTCCTTTGTACTTCTTATCACAAATTCCTAGAGCATTAGGAATCAAGCCAAGAGTGGATTTCAAGAAGAAAGAATATGACAATCATTGGCTCAAGAAAAATCATCTCTTTCTACAATTTGTACTATTCTTTATCGGTTTGAATGTGAGAATCTTATTCGTAAATTCAGATCGTCTAGCTTTAGCTTCATTTTTAACTGGCACTATTATTGCATCCATTGTCATTGTATATATATATGGTGGTCGTAGTTGGTGTCATTATGTCTGTCCTTTTGGCATGGTACAAATGGTATTTAATGGACCAAGAGGTGTATTAGACAGTGAAGCTCATAAAGCACCAAGGCCTGCAAGAGGTCTACCTATTACTCAATCTATGTGTCGTGAAGTCAAACAAGATAAAGATGGAAATTTAGTTGAGCAAAGTGCGTGTATATCTTGTAAATCTCTTTGTCTAGATATAGACTCAGAGAAAGCTCACTGGAATGATATTCATAAGCCAGGAAGAAGATTAGTCCAATATGGTTACCTAGGATTATTATGTGGTTATTTCCTATATTATTTCTTTTATTCAGGAAATTTCTGGTACTACTATTCTGGAATTTGGACTCACGAAGTCAATCAACTAGGGAAACTTTTTTATCCAGGATTCAGTTTCTTTGGACCTCTGAATGCTATTCCTAAAATCATCGCAACTCCTTTAACCTTATTAGTTTTTTCTGTTGTCTTTTACTATGTTTTCCTCTATATAGAGAAAGGAATTTACTCAAATCTAAAAAAGAAAAATCCAGAAATCACTCGCGATATCGCCATACATAGAACATTTAGTATTGTCACTTTTATCTCTTTTAATGCATTCTTCGTATATGCAGGTCGTCCAGAACTGATACGTTTACATGGAGCAGTTCAACCTTGGTTCCCATATATAGTAAACGCATTAGCATTAATGGTAAGTGGCATCTGGCTTTATCGTACTTGGGCAAGAACTCCATTGGATTATAATAGAGAAAACAATGCCTTTACCTTACGTAAGCAACTTAAGAAATCAAATGTAGATTTCAAAGAAATGCTCAAAGGTCGGGATCTAGACGATTTAAATACCGAAGAATTATATCTTCTAGCGGATGTCTTAGAATCTACCACCACAAAAGAAGATCATTTGGAAGTCTACAAAGGTATATTACAAGATGCTTTGGAAGAAGCTCGCTTCAAGCCTGCTGATAGTAAAGCTCCTCTTGTTGATATTCGCCATCGACTCAAAATTACCGAAGAAGAGCATGATGATGTCTTGGGAGAAGTTCTTAAATCCAATAGAGAACTTATGGATTACGATAAAACTAAAATTAAGGCAAATCAAGAAGCAAAAACAGTTCTCGGTGTATCCAATCGTGGTGGTGGAACTCAAAAAACAGTTTTGGGTGCTTTCCTTGGAGATGATAAAAAGACCAGAATTGATGTTCAAGATTTAAAGACAAAGCTTTCTATTAACCTTAAAAATTTAGATGATGGTAGTGGTACTAGCAAAACTAGATTGTTTACACCTAGTAGTTCTGGAAGTGATCAAACTAGACTCTCAGAGCAATAAAACACTATAATTTCTATTTTTTTAGTTAAGGATTAGCAAGTTTACCTTATTAAGCAACCATGGCTTAGTAAGGTAAAAAATAATTAGAGACATTCACCATAACTGGTTTAAGTTAGATACATAATTGAGTTGCAATCACAAAAAGAAAAATGTCAACAAAACTAAAACTAAAAGTACTTAATACTCAAACAGGCGACTCCCAGCAAGAAGAACTGGAGACTAGTGATAAAAATGGAGAAATTCTCATTGGTAGACATCCTAGCTGTCATGTGGTTCTTAATGCTCCAGATATAAGTCGTCTACATGGTAGAATTTATTGGCAAAATAGTCAATGGAATTTTGCCGATTTAGGAAGTGGTCTTGGATCTCAAGTTGATAATCAAGTAGCTGAGATTAATCAACTTTTTCCTCTTAAATCAGGACAATTGATCAAAATTGGTGTTTATAATATCACCGTTGATGAATTGCCAACCACAGGTAGTGTCAGCGCACCTACTGCAACAGGGGGGGCAGTTGCTTCAGGAGATGGTTTTCCTCAATGGAGTGGAGGCGATCTTACTGTACGCTGTGCTCGAATTATTGATGAAACTAGGGATGTTAAAACTTTTTGTTTTGTAGCAGAACCTCCTGTTTATTTTAAATACAAACCAGGACAGTTTATTAATCTCAAGTTGAATATTAATGGAAAAAAAATAACTCGTTCTTATTCAATTTCTTCTACTCCATCTCGCCCTAATACTCTAGAAATCACTGTAAAACGTGTTCCTAGACCAAAGGAATTTCCAGATGCACCTCCTGGATTAGTTTCTAATTGGTTACATGATAACCTCAAGGAAGGCGATCGTATTGATATCAAAGGCCCTAGAGGACATTTCACCTATTTTGGTAAACCAGTTACTAAACTATTACTTATTTCCGCAGGAAGCGGTATCACTCCCATGATGTCTATGTCTCGTTGGATTTGTGACACCATGGAAAATATTGATATTATCTTCTTCCATAGTGCCCGCTCTTTAAGTGATATTATTTATCGTCAAGAGTTAGAATCTATGGCAGCAAGATATCCTAACTTTAAGTTAGCAATTACTACTACTAGATCGGAGCCTAATCAGGGTTGGTATTCTTATACTGGTAGAGCCAGTGACATTATGATTAAGGCACTTGCTCCAGATTATATGGAGCGTACCGTCTACGTTTGTGGACCTAATCCTTTTATGGCAGGTGTTAAATCTATTCTCGAAAATATTAATTTCCCCATGGAAAACTATAATGAGGAGAGTTTTGGCCCTGATAATAAAGCACCAACTCCACCAAAGGCAAATGCCGGAGCAGCTACTCCAGCGGCACCACCACCAGTAACTCCAGCTACTCCAGCGACACCACCACCAGTAACTCCAGCTACTTCAGCAGCATCAGCGACTCCAGCACCAGCAGCAGCGGCAAATGGAGGAGCAGGTGTGGTTGTTTTTGATGGTGGGAAGGAATTTCCATTTAAAGGAGATTGTATTCTAGAATTAGCTGAAGAAGAAGGCATTGAAATCCCTTCTAGTTGTTGGGCAGGTTCTTGTGGTACTTGTCAAGTTAAGTTGATTGAAGGAAATGTTGAATATGAAGAAGAGCCTTCTTGTGAAACAGAACCTGGTTATATCTTAACTTGTTGTGCTAAACCAGTAGGTAAAGTTGTTTTAGGTGCGCCTCTTAACTAAAAATAAGTTCTATGTAGTAGCTTCTTTTTGAGTAGCTTACTTCATGACTTGAGAAAGATTAACTTTTTTTATTTAATGTATTATAATTTAGAGAGAATAAAAACAATTAACTCTCTATTTTTTTTTATTTTTGATTGAATTTATTTTTGATATTCATATTAAAATTATGCTAAATTGTCATCCAATTTATAAGTAACGGATGTCTAGTAAAATCTTGGGAAAATTAATTTTCATCTAGGACTCATTTCAAAAATTTATATATAAATAGAATTATTTGAACTACTATATATGGTTGATCTTATCTAATAAATAGACCCAAGAGCAAAAAAACTAGAAGAAATTTAACGAAATAAACTACTGACAGAACTATCTTCATGAATTCGCCAAATTGTCTCTCCAATAACATTAGCTACAGATATAACTTTTAATTGCTTGAAATATTTATCTTTTGAAACTGGAATCGTATTAGTAACAATTACCTCTTCAAATAATCCACTAGATAAGCGAGAAATGGCACTACCAGAAAAAACTGCATGGGTAGCACAAGCATATACTTGTCTGGCTCCTTTTTCTCGTAAAAGACGGGCACCTTCGGAAATAGTTCCAGCCGTATCAATCATGTCATCTACTAAAACCGCTGTCTTATCTCGAACATCTCCAATTAAATTCATCACCTCAGCAATATTATGCTCTTGGCGACGTTTATCAATAATTGCTAATGGTGCATCATTTAGCTTCTTGGCAAAAGCTCTCGCCCTTGCAACACCTCCTACATCAGGAGATACAACTACTAAATCTGCCAAATTTTTACTATGTAGATATTTAATTAATTCAGGTGAACCATAAACATGATCTAAAGGTATATCAAAATAACCTTGTATTTGATCTGAATGCAAATCCATGGCTAAAATCCGATTGGCACCGGCTTTAGTCAAAATATTAGCTATTAGTTTAGCCGTTATTGATTCTCTTCCTGCGGTTTTTCGATCCGCTCTTGCATAACAATAATAAGGAATTACTGCAGTAACTTGTCTGGCAGATGCTCGACGACACGCATCTATCATAATTAGCAATTCCATTAGGCGATCGTTGATGGGATTACAACACGGTTGTAATAAATAAACATCACAACCTCGAATTGATTCTTGGATTTGGATGTAAACCTCTCCATCGGCAAATTTTTTTCTTACCATAGGACCCAAATCTATCCCCAAATAGCTGGAAACTTCTTCAGCAAGGGGGATGTTGGCTGATCCTGAAAATAAACGCAAACGATCTCTATCCGATATATGGTGTAGTATCGGCTGAAGACTTAGGGTGGTAGAATTGGTCACAGCAATTTTTTTTAAGCTTTACTCATAGTAATTTTATCATAGATAGTATTAATGATTATTGATTCAATTCTAATTTTATTTTTAATTATTTGTCATATTTGGTTATTTTTTGGCTTATAATTTGAAGACAATGAGTATTTTTAACTATATTTATCCTTGTTGGTTTCGTAAAAATTTTATAATTTATTTAGATTGTATGAAAACTTTGTTGATTACTGGTGTTGATACGGAAGTTGGTAAGACTATTTTAACTACTTCTCTGGTGGCTTATTGTCAAAAATATCTTTCATCTTTAAGTTTGGGATTGATGAAATTGATGCAAACGGGTTTGGGAGATGATGAGTTATACCATCAATTATTTCAAAATGTAGATATTGTTACTCCTATTTCTTTTAAAACCCCTGTGGCACCGCCCATTGCGGCTACTATAGAAGGGCAAGATATCAATTTAGGTTTAGTTTGGCAAGAGTTAAATCGATTACAAAGTCAACATGATTTTATTTTTGTGGAAGCTTTAGGGGGATTGGGCACTCCTGTAACGGCTGAATTGACGGTGGCTGATATTGCTTCATCTTGGCGTTTACCTACTGTTTTAGTTGTTCCAGTTAAATTAGGGGCGATTGGACAAACTGTTGCTAATGTGGCTCTTGCTCGTTATTCTAAAGTTAATTTAAAAGGGATAATTTTTAATTGTATTGACCCAACTAATCAGGAAAATTCAGCTAATTTGACTCCTAAAGATTTGATTCAATCTCTAACTAATGTACCAGTTTTAGGAACTATTCCTTATTTAATTAATCCAACTAATTTAGATTCTCTAGCTGAAAGTACTTCTAATCTAGATTTAGAACAGTTGATTTTTGGTTATAAATGGAACTATTTGGTTTAAAAAGTAAAATTTTTCATCTCAAAAGAAAACATAAAAGATTATACCAATGCAAATAAAATAATACTAAAATATCAATATTTTTCCTGAAGCTCCGGGAATCTCTAAATCATACTAAATCCACAAGTCAAACTATCTTTATAAAATTCTATCCAATTCTTGTTTTTTCAGGAATTTGAGCCAATTAAAATAAGGTAACTTTGAATTCAGGATTTGGGATAAGATCTCAAAAAACTCAATTATTGACTTTGTAGAATATAAAGGAGTGATTAATGAAATAAGTAATAATATTAGTTATTTACTTAATTTCTAAACTTAATCTCTTCATCATTTTAATTATCTTCTCTTGGAAAAAAAACGAAAAGTCCCTGTGTATCTTCATAATCTAACTAAAATTAAAGTTAGTTTTAGTTAATTATCTTACTGAGTTCCCTATCTAAAGCTGCTTTGGGAATAGTAAGTTTCTCAATACAGACTTTGTAATTATATTCAGCAACTTCTGCTGACCAAGTCAAACTTTTAGCTTCATCTTTGAAAGACACAAATTTAAACCCTTCATAGGCACTACAGTTTTTTTCCACAATTGGGATTGCTCCGCAGAGTATTGATTCAAAGAAGCGATAAGACCAAATGCAGTCTCCACTTGGACAGAGGACGAATTGTGAATTGGCTAACATCCTGAAATACTCTTCATCCCAAGCCTTCTCAGGAAATTTCCTTCCTCGCTTAGAGGATCTAAAGAGCAAATCACCAACCTTCTGTGTTATTGAATCGTCAAGCCCAATTTTACGAAAAATTTTATTTCGCAACTTAAATGCAAAGTCATCTTCAGATGCCAAACGAATTTTTTTTGCTGTTATATTCTGTTGAATCCAATTTTCAATTAATATTCTTCTTTTATCTGTGAGCAATCCTTGAAATGAGTAACGAAAACGTCGAGGATTTTTCCATAATGAGTAACAGTATTCTGTGATTGAATGGGGAAAAATCAGATATCTTGAAATCTCCCCTATTGATGTTAAAGGATTTTTATGTGAAATTTTAATATTTTCGGTTATATCAAAGGAATCTGAATCAGTTCTAAAGAAATGGACTCCAAATTTCTCCTTTAATGTGTCAAATTTAGGATTTTCTGTCTTAGGTATGCTTATCTCAAAGGAAGATTCTGTAATTGCATGAACAAGTCGAATCTGTTGGATTAGATTAAAAGATTTGTTAATTAGTAGTTTCTTTTTCAAAATTTATTTCCTTTTATAGTTGAGTTTTTATTAGTCTAATAGAATTTGGGTCTATCTGATTCAAAAATATTAGATCTCTTGTAAAAGTCAATCAGAGGTTTGAATGTCCTTCACAAGTTCATAATTATATAGTTTTGCGATTAAATTAAATCTCAATGTAAATTTTTAAAGTTTTTCTCAGAAATAGAATCAGTTTTCCTAGAGGCTGTCGTCAAATTATTTTCAATCACAGCATAGATGCTTTACATTGAACTGCTGCCAAAAAGGAATTTGCATTTTTTGCGTATCTTGTAGGAATCCCATGCCATCGTTTTAAATGTAGAAATGTATTTTCAACTAAATAACAAATTTTGTATAAATACTTATCATATTTTCTTATTTTTTTTGATTTTTTTTGATTTATTATAAGAAGAATCTTCTATTTAATTTAAAAATCTATAAAATAATTTACAACGCATCGCTTTATTAGCAAATAAATATTCTGCTGGTATTTCTTTTACTAATGCTTTAGCCATTTTTGAATCATTAGTTGTTCCATCAGTGATTATTATTCGTACCGGCATTCCATGAGAATCTACGGCTAAGTGATTTTTTGTATTTAAAACACCCTTATTTCTTGACATACTTTGATTGCTCCTTTTACTTCTGTGCTGTGAGGGTGTACCTTACAGTGTGTTGCATCAATCATTAACCATTCAAAATCTATATATATAGTTAATTCTTCTAATATTTTTTCCCATATACCTCTATCTCTACATCTACAAAAGCGACAATCTACATTAAACCTGTCACCATAATCAGGCGCTAAATCCCGCCATGGTACACCATTCCTCAAAATCCAACATACACCATTGATGAAACTTCTATTATCTTGAACAGGATGACCTCTTTTTCCTAAAATCTTTTGAAGAATACACTCAAGTTTTTTCCATAATTTATCCCCCGCGATCGTGACGCTGATAATCTGTTACGGTATTTTAATCCTTTAATATTTACTATTCCCATAGTATAATAAATAGTAAATTTTTTCAATGATTTTGTGAAATCAGGGAAACAAGCATTTTGACGACAGCCTCTAGGTGCATGATACAGTAATACTCCAAAAGTTAAAAGACAAAATTTGAATAATAAGCCTCTATAAAATGACAATGTATTATGAATAAACACGATCTAATCCAACAGCTTTCTTTGCAAAAACACTCTGAAGGTGGGTACTATTCAGAAAGTTATCGTTCTCCTATAACCATCCAAACCCATCGAATAGGAATCGATCGAGCAACTATGACATCCATATACTATCTTCTTACAGATGATTCTCCGATAGATGTCTTACATCTTAACAAATCTGATATTATCCACTACTTTCATCTAGGCTCACCTATCACTTATTTAGTTGTCGATCCAGAAGGAATATTACAAAAATTTACTCTAGGATTAGATCTAAACAAAGGAGAATTACCCCAGCTTCTTATTCCAGGAGATTATTGGAAAGCTGCTGTATTAAAAAAAGGAGAATTTGGACTCTTGGGAGAAGCTGTTGCACCGGGTTTTGATTCCCGTGATAGAGAATTTGCCGATTCTAAAACATTTTTCCAGAAATTCCCTCACCTTTGGGATAGTTTAGCTACCTATATAAAAAAGGAATAAAGTACTATTATTAATAAAAAAATATATATTTAAACTTTTTCAATATTCTTTTCTATTAGGAAATATAAATTTGTCTTTAATTGATGATAGAGTTTGAAAATTCTAAATTTAGGATACCAAAATTTTTCTCCCCAATCTCCCAATCTCCTCATTTTCCCATTCCTCCCATTCCTCCCATTCCTCCCATTCCCATATTCCCCCAATCACCCATTCCCCCAATCACCCATTCCCCCACTCTCCCACTCTCCCATTCTCCCCACAAGGGTATCTATCATTACGCAGGAAAATGATATTAGCTTGGTAAAGTACTCATTTTTTCCAAATCTAAAACTTCTGCTAACTTTTCCTCACTCATTAATTTTTTAGCTAAAACAATTTCTCTAATGGATTTACCAGTCTCTAATGACTCTTTAGCAACTGCTGCGGCGTTAAGATAACCAATATGTGGGTTTAATGCTGTTACTAACGCTAAACTTCCTTCGGCATATGCTTGACAACGTTTTTCATTGGCAGTAATTCCTTCTAGACAACGAGTAGTTAATACGGCGATCGTATTTCCTAAAATTTCAATACTATGAATCAAATTATAAGCTATTAAAGGCATCATTACATTTAACTCTAATTGCCCAGCTTGTGCACCAAAGAGAATTGCCGTATCATATCCTATTACCTGAAAACAAACCTGAGAAGTCATTTCAGCCATAACAGGATTGTATTTTCCAGGCATAATTGAGGATCCCGGCTGCACTGGTGGTAATTGCAATTCCTTCAAGCCAGTTTTTGGCCCAGAATCCATTAAACGCAAATCATGGGATATTTTCACTAAATCTTGGGCTAAATTCCTTAAAGAACTAGATACATTTACAATAGGAGACATACTTTGCATAGCTGCCATTAGATGTGGTGCTGGTTTTAGAGGTTTAGCAATTAATTCACTAAGAATTTCTGCTACTCGATAGCGATATTTTTTATGAGTATTCAAGCCAGTGCCCGCCGCACTTCCTCCGATTCCTAATAAATATAAATCTTCTTCTGCTTTTTTTATTCTAGATTGATGATTTTTTAGAATTTCTTCCCAAGCTTTAAAACTTTCTCCTAATCTTACTGGTACTGCATCTTGTAAATGAGTTCTTCCTGATTTTACTATGTTTTTGAATTCCTCTGCTTTTTGTTCCATAGCGGCAATTGCTTTAGATAAAGCAGGATACATGGAATGTTCTAAAGCCAATAATCCTCCTATTCTAATAGCTGTAGGAATAACATCATTGGTAGATTGTCCATAATTAACATGGTCATTAGGATTTATTTTTTGGTAATTTCCTTTTTCATCTCCTATAATTTCTAAGGCACGATTAGCTAATACCTCGTTCACATTCATATGGTGAGATGTTCCCGCACCAGCTTGGTATACATCTACAATAAATTGATCCCGATATTTCCCTTTAAGGATTTCGTTGGCTGCCTTAACGATGGCTTCGCTGATTTCTTTGGGAATACATTCTAATTCTCCATTGGTAATGGCTGTTGCTTTTTTGATTAATAAACAAGCATCTACATAGGTGGGTAATGGTTTGATTCCACTAATAGGAAAATTTTCTGTGGCCCGTAAAGTTTGGATGCCATAGTAGGCATTTTCTGGGATTTGTCTTTCCCCCATTGAATCTTTTTCGATTCGATATTGTGAGTTATTTTTGTCTGTCATCTTGATTTTTTCTCCTTAATTAATTGTTAATTAATTGCCTTGGAAATGATTAATTTTTAATTATAATTACCAGCTTTTTTGTTGATAAAATTATTGGTAATTAGAGGTTTATTTACCTTAACAAATGTCTTGAAGATTCCCACCATCTTTTATTAAGCATTAAGCTTTAAGTTTGAAGCCAGTTTCAAGGTTTGTTAAGTTTAATTGCAATTTTGGTTATGGATTGAAATCTCTGCTATATTAATAATTGAAGCTTAAATATATAAGTTTCATCTGGCAAACACAACAGCAAAAAAAAAGAGAGGTACTGAAAGCTGTTCAACTTAATGTCAGTCTCATCCAAAGGCGTTAACAGCTATACACCCAGTGGACTTATATTTCCTAATCATGGGTTACTTGGGAGCAATACTACTGAAAATTAATTTCGGTGCAACTCCGTGCAATCTCAAAATAATTCAGGAAATCACTAAGTAAAAGGAGGTAAAAAAGCTGTTTGAATATAAGTCCAATATTCCGAACAATAGCAGTAATTCTAGTCAAATACTCAAATTTTCTAAAAGTTGGTATTAGGGGCAAATAAACTGGATAATTAAATTCGGTTCAAACCTAAACATTATCACATTATGTAAGAAAATCTCTGGGTAAAATTCTAAGAGTTGCTGTTATTGTTTTGGGAAAAAATAGTTATAACAATTGATAATTTAATACAATAATTGAAAACCAAAAAATAGTTAATATTTAGATTTCAAAATACTTAAGAAGTAAGAATATATCCTAAAATTCTCCCCATCCAAGATTTAAGTAATAAGTAATAGGTAATAAGTAATAAGTAATTAAGATACACTCTTTGTCTCCCATTCACCCCATTCCTCCAATTCTCCCCATCATCTTCCACTCTCCCATTCACCCCATTCCTCCAATTCACCCCATTCTTCCCAGTCCCAAGGAAACCATCTTCCTAAAAACCATCTCCCACTCACCCACTCACCCCATCTCCCATTTTCCATCTCAAGATAAAGAAAAATAATACTAAACATTATCTCCCCAAAGTCTAGGAGTGGGATCATTAACTTTTCCTTTATAGGCGCGATTATATAAGCTTTGCTGTAAATTAGGTGCCAAAAGTGGGCAGGATGCAAGTTCAGCAGTAACCTTTTTATCATTCAAATACCGATACAAAATTTGATTAACTTTTTCGATCGTCCATTGAGGATAAGGGCGATTTTGCAACTTAACAGTACTATTAGGAGATACATAACCTTCTCGGAGCACTCGATAATACCAACCAGTGAGTCCATTTTTTTGCACTTGAAGAGCTAAATCTCGAATTCGCCAACGCCGAGACAATTTCCAACAAGGCTTACGAGGTTGAGAAACTTGGACTATAGCCTCACCAATTTTATAAGTATCTCCAATACAAACAGATGATTCATTCATTCCTTGGATAGTAAAATTTTCTCCGAAAGCACCATAAGGTAATTCTGATAAATTTAATTTTTCTTGCCAAAAAGGATAATTTTCTTCCGCATAAGCCAGAACAGCCTTTTCAGAACCACCATGATGTTCTAAATCTGCTTGCCCGTCTCCAGTTAAATGAGTCTTAGTCAACCAAATAGTTTCTTTGACTGGTTCTTTAAAAAATCCTGTTGTCCAAACCCTATCCATTGGATTTTCAGCATTTTCAACTCCAAGAGTTCGAGGTAAGCCAATTTGCATGGAAATAATTTTTGCTTCGCTCATTTTGTTCTACCGATAGTATCATTAAACTAAAATATCAAAATTTGACTTTTTTGCAGGCAATGAATCCTTATAACATCTTGAATCAAACTCAACGTCAGCGAGTTAGCGATGGCTCCATCGTGCCTATCTTAACAGATTGTGAGTTGGCAGATAAAATACTTGTGGTGCTTTTATCTCAATTAGGAGATTTTGATAGCTTGGAATATGCTTGGTGGTTGGAGCGCGAATCTGAAGAGATTGAGTCTCAAGGAATCGAAATTCGTGCCATCGGGATAGGCGATCGCGATTCTGGAGTACAATTCTGTGAATATACAGGGTTTCCCCTAGAATCTTTATTTGTAGATCCTCAAGCAAAACTCCATCGAGAATTAGGATTATATCAAGGCTTATCTTGGAATCTTCCTTTTCTCTCAAGCAAAAAAAATGCTTGGGCAAATTTATTATTAATGTGTGCGGGCATCGGTAGCCCCGGAACTTTGGCAGAAGTTTTCCGTGGTTATAAAGGCGATCGTCGAGCACCCCAATTAGTAGATCAAACAGATATTATCAAGGCTTTTCCCTTACCTCCCATTAGAGGTTCATTCTTCAAATTAGCTGGAGGAAGTGGATTTCAGCGACCTTTTGAATTAGCAACTTTACGCTTAAAACACATGAACGAAGTACTAAAAAGCTGGAAAACCTATGTTCCCAATGCAGAACTTTTAACTCAAAGAGGTGGAACTTTCCTTTTTGATACTGAAGGAAATCTTATTTATTCATATCGAGCAAAGGCAATTCTTGGTTTTGCAGAAGATATGAGCAATCCTTTATCTTTTATCTACGAGACTAAATCAGCTTCAATGAAAGTTTAATTTACTAAAGAAATCGTTATGTAAGTAAATTAATTCTTGAGAATCTAATTTTTCAAGCAGGAGATGAAGTTGAGCATATTTAGAGTATGAATAACTGCTTTCATTAGATAAAACATTTTAATTTCTTCGTTAAAAGAAAGCCTTATACCAATTTATCTATTGTAATGGTAGAGTTAAAGTTATCCTAAATCTTTGATAATTCTCCAAAAAACCAACTTCATTGTCTCCCTTGTTTTCCTTACTTTATCATTCAAAGCGATAATACTTTTGGAAAAATATTTTTGTAATTATTACAACCATTTTAAATAGTATTCCTTTAAAAAAGGTAGAATTTTTAGAATAAGAATTATAAATATTAATAGTTTTATCTAATAGATTCAAAATGATTTTTGATTAACTAAGCCATACCAAGACTATAGATTTTTGAGCTACATTGTTATTTTTTCAGCTATAATTATCTATAGAATTAGTATAAAAATAATTGTAATGATGAACAATAAATCCTCACTAGTTTTTGGTTTACCTGCAAAAAAAGGAAGATGGTTATTTGTCTTGTTAGGGCTACTTTTACTTTTGTGTTTGGGTACAGTGTATTCTTGGAGTATTTTCCGAAAACCTTTGGAGGAACTTTTTGGGATTAATGCTACCCAAAGTGGACTACCTTTCACATTCTTTTTAGTTTTATACGCAGGTTTAATGCCCATAGCAGGATTTTATATTGAGAAGCTGGGTCCCAGTAAAATGGCTGCTTTGGGAGGTATAGTCATGGGAACAGGCTATATTTTGTCTAGTTTTAGTAACAATCTACTTACCCTTGTAGTTAGCTATGGAATTATTGGGGGAGGGGGAGTAGGTATTGCTTATGGTGTTCCTCTAGCTGTAGCTGCTAAATGGTTTCCTGACAAGAAAGGCTTAGCTGTAGGACTAACAGTGATTGGCTTTGGGTTATCCCCTTTAGTTACAGCACCTCTATCTAAAATAATGATCACTTCTTTTGGAGTACTTCCTACTTTTAGAATCCTAGGAATAATGTTTACAGTAATTATTGTGGCGATCTCCGTAACTTTACGTCTACCAGAGCCTGATTGGGCTTCTTCAGTTCAAAATTCTTCGACAAATTTTCACCACACTAAAGAAAGGTCTCAAAAACCTATTTATAAATCCCCTACATTTTATACTCTTTGGTTTTGTTATGCTTTAGGAACTTTTGCTGGTTTAGGTGCTATTGGTATTTCTAGTCCTGTGGCTCAAGAAATAATCCAACTTGATCCTAATGTTGCTGCTTTTGCTGTATCTTTATTTGCTATTCTTAATGGTCTTGGTCGTCCTTTATTTGGTTGGCTTACCGATCGTTTAAAGCCGAAAGGAGCAGCCATTATTGCTTATACTTTAATTTTGATTGCTTCAATTTTAATGCTTAATGCAGGAGTCGGTCAAACTTGGAGTTATTTAGTTGCTTTTGGTCTTTTTTGGATGTCTTTGGGAGGATGGTTAGCAATCGCCCCAACTGCCACCATGAGTTTATTTAATCCTAATGACTATGCCAAAAATTATGGTTTAATCTTTACCGCTTATGGTGTAGGGGCTTTATTTGGCAATATCGTCGTAGGCCAAATTAGAGATTTCTTTGGTAGTTATACTTTTGTCTTTATACCTACTGCTATTCTGGCTGTCATTGGTATTTTCATTGCTCAATTTAAGCTTTCTGCCTCAGAGTGAAAATTAACTCTTTCCAATCATCAACGTAAGGCTAGAGGATATTGTCAAGATATGAAAACAAGGTGGTGTCAGCAGATTTGCTGTGGGATCTCTGGGATCACCTAATACCAAATTTCTAAAACGATATTTCTAAAACGATGATAGATTTAAAGCTATCTCCTACCTGCTGATTCCCAACCCAAAACCCATCTCCGTTAGTAAAAATAATAATATCTTGTTTGGTATATTTTTTTTATTTCCATATTTTTATATAATAACAAAATCAAATAGAGATAGATAAATAATTGATCGCCATCTTTACTGTGAATTTTATTTAGAATTTTGCCAATCTTCAAGTACTGCAATTCCTACATTGAGATAAGGATTATCTAAAAATTCCTTCACTGCTTCCTTCCAGCCAGCTTGTAAAGCACTTATACACCTTGACTTTAGATTGTTTGGAATAGCAGCGTTTACATAGGCTTGTTGCTGCTCTATGGTAGCAGTTGGGTTAGTTTCTTCTAGCTGTTTAAGTAGTTTCTGTATCTCTTCAGCTGCTTCTCCAAGAGTTTGTTTTTGTTCTGAGAGATAATTATTTTGGGTAATTTCTTGGTTACTACCAGTTTGAGCAGTATCAACAATGCCACCAATTTGAGCATGAGATTGGTCATATTTAGACTTATAAACGTCTGACATATTTTTTGTATTTCTTGTTGTATTTTCGTTGTTAATATTTATTATAGGGTTTTGTTTTGAGTAGTTTGAAACTAAATCTTTAAAAAATTTTAAATCTTCTTTTAACTCAGATATTCTTTCATTTAAGTTTTTTATTGTTTCATTTTTTGCCTCAATCTGTTCTTGTTTTGCCTCAATCTGTTCTTGTTTTGCCTCAATCTGTTCTTGTTTTGCCTCGATCCGTTCTTGTAAAGCTTGTATTTTTAGCTCGTAATTTTGCTTAATTTCATTAATAAGATCTTCATCATTCATTAGCTATTGTCAATTTCAAGATTCATCATCCTCATTACTCATCTGACTAGATTTGTTAAGTAATTGAAACCCTGTTAAATTTTCAATGACTTCTTGAAGTGTCTTTATTTGACTTCTAGATAATTCTATCCGCTCTTTGTAAGCTTCTATCTGCTCTTTTTTAGCTTCTATCTGCTCTTTTTTAGCTTCTATCTGCTCTTTTTCAGCTTCTAGCAGTGTTTTGTATTTTTCTTCTATAGCTTGAATAGCTAACTGATAATTCTCAATCAAATCCTGATGAATCTTCTCTTTATCAGTATCAAGAGGAACTTTTACCTTAACCACTATAACTCCATCTCTTTTATCTTCGATACTTTGTATTTCTAGTAAAGTATCCTCATTTTCTACCTTTATTTTTTTATAAGCAGCTACAAATGCCTTCCAATCTATAGCTTCGCGGAATATCAAATCAACTGTATCTAAAATATGTTCAAATAGTTTTGTGAATTCTCCAGGTTGGAAATTTCCACTACTGGGGCGGCGTTCTCGATCGTCACTATAATGTTGAGGATATTCAAGAAGATAAATAAATTGACAATCAACTCCTTTGAGTTTAGTTGTTCTATCTATATTCCAAGCTTCAATACAAGCTCCTGTCATATAGGAGTGAGTAAAATCAGTTCCAATAGCATTAACTTCCCTTAGATTAGCCTTATTTAAATTTGCTCCTGCTAAAGTTGCTTCACTAAGATCGGCATATTTCAAATTAGCCTTATTCAGATTAGCACCTACTAAATAAGCACCTCTAAGATTAGCATGAATGTAGGATTTATTATAACCATTACCTGTAACTAATAATTCTCTAACTTCACTTTGCGCCAGTAAAGTTTTACCTACTCTAGCAAAATCAAGTTTAATAGTATCCTTCCAACAAACACGAGTAAAATTTTTAGCTCGAAGATCAGTATTTTTAAGGGTAGCCCCTGTAAAATCAGCATCAGTTAAATCAGCATTGTAGAAGCTAGTGCCTCCAAGAGAAGCGATCGCAACAGCAAAAGTCCTAATCCAATTATCTTTTAAATCACCTTTAATAGCACGCCAACCAATATAAGTCCCAAATATTAGGAAAACTTCAACTACCGCCACAACTACTGTCACCTCAAAAACTCCTGCCCTTCCCACCACCACTACTCCTGCCCCAACGATGGCCAACACCATCCCAATTGTTATTGCTACTGGTATTATTTCCCCTAGTATCCCCACCACGGCTATTGCCATTGCTGTAACTGCTGTGCCTGCTATTGTCATCGCTGCTATTACTGTTAACATGACTGTTTCATGCACCATACTTATCACTATTTCACTCCCTGCTCCGGCAATAAGCATGATTCCAACGACAATCATCGCAGTTGTTATTGTCCCAAAGCCTATAATTAAAATCTTAAGAATAGAAGATCTTAATAGGACTACAAACATAAGTAAGAAGATAATGCTGATTATAAAGTTGTTAATTCTGCCACTGTCTAATACAAGTGCTACTAAAAAAATACTCTTTAATAAACCCATACCTAGTATTAATATTATTTCCCATGAAAGTAATATGAACATTATGGTCAAATAGTTCTTCAATCCAGCTTTAGCTTTCGAGAATCTTGTCCCTCTAAGTATTGCTTCACTAAAATTTACTCCTCGAATATCTGATTTACTAAAATCTGCACCTGATAGGTTTTCTCCTTTGAAAGATTGTCCTCTTAGATTTACTTTCTGAAAATTCCTTTCTCCTTCTGCATATCTTTTCAAAATTTCACTTGCTTTCATTTTCTCATTCTCTATGTACGATCGTATATAAGTTAAAACTATGAAGGGATAGATAAGTTTGACATAAAACTTACTAATAGCCATCTCAACACTATTATATCAAATTTTTTTTAAGTACAAACACCTTTTAAAAAAATTAGAATCTAAAAGAGTCGAACTAATATTTTTTTATTATTCAAAAAATGAGTATAAGACTAAAATAAAAACATTTAGTAACTAAATCCATCAAATACAGATAAATTGCAAAGCGAGAAACAAAATCAAGATTATTTACTTAATAAAAATTCTTAACAAATCGATATATCTATTAATAAAAATTAAAACATATTAGTTCCAATCTTTAACCAAGAGATATCTAATTCTTAACCAAAAAATGAAAATCTATGGAAAGAGAAGATTTTAAGACATAGCTATCTAGATAATTATTAACTAGAAATCTGAGAGCAATCTTAAAACTACCTGAAAAATTATCAATATCAAACTAAGAATAAAGAAAAAACTTATGACAACAAATATACGGGTAGCAACCTTTAAACTTCTTTAGACAAATTTTACCAAAGCAGAATTTGGAGGACTTGGTAATTTACGTGTGGACTATATTCTTCCTTCTAACGACCTAGAAGTTTTAGACTCTGGAGTATTTTAGCCCGAAGATGGAGATTTTTGATTCGATTTAGTAGGGGATTTTCCTTTCCCAAGTTCCGATCATCGTTTAGTTTTTACAAATTTTTTAGTAGAGGATACAGTTATGGATACAGATAGAAATATAGTTACAGAAATAGAATTTATAGGTGGGGTTACATTTGAAACAGGAACTATCTTTGAAGAAACAGAGATAGGAGGATTATCTGGCATTACTTATAATCCATTTTTAGATGTTTATTATGCTGTTTCAGATACTAGTACTAATCCTCGTTTCTATACATTAAATATTGATGTGACTGATGGCGCATTAGATGATGGGGATGTAGATTTTATCGAAGTTACTAGTCTCGTTAATTTAGATGAAAATGGGGTTCCTATAGAGGGAGCTATTGTAGATCCTGAAGGGATTACTTTCCTGAGTGATGACACTTTATTTATCTCTTCAGAAGGTGATGTGGATAATGGCATAGATCCTTTTATCAATCAATTCTCTCTCGAAGGAGAACAATTTAGTGAATTAACTATTCCCGATCGTTTTTTAATAGGAGACGATCCTAACAGTGGTATTAGGGATAACCTAGTATTTGAAAGCTTAACCGTTACCCCAGATGAAAAATTCCTCTTCACAGCCTTAGAAGCAGCCCTCATTCAAGATGGTCCAATTCCTACTTTAGAAGATGAAAGTGCCTCTCGAATTATCCAATTTGACTTAACCACAGGTGAAGAAGTTGGGGAATTTATCTACTTTACGGATCCCATTCCCAATGCCCCAATCCCTCCAGATTCTTTTGCTGATAATGGTTTAGTAGAATTAGTAGCTACTGACAATACAGGAACATTACTAGCCTTAGAGCGTTCCTTTGCTGTGGGCGTAGGTAATAGCATCCGACTTTATGAAGTGAATTTGCAAGGGGCTACTAACGTTATTGATGTTGATAGTATAGCAGTTGATCCTGCTAATCCCAATGATGGATTGTTAGATATTGATGAAATAGCATCTAAAGAGTTAATCTTAGATTTTGCTGATTTAGGTATTGGCTTAGATAATAGTGAAGCCATTAGTTTTGGGCCAGAATTACCAGATGGAAGACAATCCTTCTTTGTGGTGAGTGATAATAATTTTAATGATGTTCAAACTACTCAATTTTTAGGATTTGCCTTAGATTTAGATACCATTCCAGGCATATCTCCAGTAGTAGAAACTCCCGAAATATTAGATACTGAAGATGCTGTGGATTCCTCAGTAGGAGAAGCAAGTGATCCAGCAATTTGGGTGCATCCTACTAATAGTGGCGATAGTTTAGTAATTAATGCCTTAGAAGAGGGGGGTTTACAAGTTACTAATCTTGATGGGGAAGCTTCACAGTTAATTACTCCAGACTCTGTTAGTTATAACGGGGTAGATATCGTTTATGGCTTTGAATTAGCTGGGGAAATTATTGATTTAGCTGTAGTAACTGATGGGGAAAATGACTCTTTAGCTATCTTTGAAATCGATCCTGATACACTCTCACTTACAGATATCACCGCACCTAGTCTGAGTGCTTCTGATGCCTCAATTTTTGGGGTAGATGATGGTGAAGAAACCGCAGCGAGTATTGCTTCCTACGTCAGTTTGGTAGATGACTCTTCTTTTGTCTTTGTTAGTCAAGAAGATGGAGATACCATTGCCCAATTAGAATTAATCGATAATGGTGCTGGTGCTGTTGATGCTAATGTTGTTCGTAATATAGATTTGCCTACTCCTGCTGCTGGGGAGTTAGAAAATCCCGAAGTAGGTGGTTTGGTAGTCGATCGAGAGTTAGGATTATTGTATGCCAGCCAAGAAGAATTTGGAATTTTGCGTTTTGCAGCGGAACCCAATGGAGGAGAAGAAGCTGAAATTATCGCTACTGTAGATGATTTTAATCCTGATTCCCCTTTTAGTGGTGGTGTTCAAGGTTTAACTATTTATTATGGTGCCGACACAGAGGGTTATTTGATTGCTTCTGATGAAGAAGATAGTACCTTTGCAGTTTACGATCGATCTGGTAGTAATTCTTTCTTAGGAAGCTTTAGTATTGGAGCAGGAGAAACTATTGATGGAGTAGAAAATTCTGAAGGACTTGATATTATTAATGTACCTTTAGGAGAGCAGTTTCCATCTGGTTTATTAGTAGTGCAAGATGATTCTAATGAACCTGCATTAGTAGAAGTAGACCTAGAAGATGGTGAAATTGAAAACGTTAATAGCAACTTTAAATACGTTGATTTAGAGGATTTAGCAGAACCTTTAAACTTCTTTGACTTAGATACTACTTCATTTGACCCTCGCAATCCTACTCCTAATTCTTTAATTAATGGCATAGCCAGTGGAGATACCACACAAACTTCTACTGTTTTATGGGCACGAAGCTTATTCTTAGGGGATCTTACCTTTGAATTCTCTACAGATCCAGAATTTAATACCATTGATGGCACAATTACTGAAACTGTAGTTGATGCTCTTATACCTATTAAAGTAGAAATAAATGATTTAATTCCAGATACAGAGTATTTCTATCAAGTTACCGATGCAGGAGGAGATGTAGAAACTGGAACCTTTGAGACTTCCGCTGAATTAGGTACATTTGGAGGTTTAACCTTTGGTGTATCTGGAGACTGGCGAGGAGAATTAGGGCCATATCCCGCTATTAGTAATGCCCCCGGTGAGAATTTAGAATTCTTTATCCAACATGGGGATACGATTTATGCTGATTTTGATTCCGATGCAGTTTTAGATGAAAATGGAATTCGAGTCGAACAAGTTGAAACTTTAGATCAATATCGCGCCAAACATGGTGAAGTATATGGAGCGCGTTTAGGGATTAATGCTTGGGCAGAATTACGGGCTTCTACTTCTATTCTCGCTACAATTGATGATCATGAAGTAATTAATGATTTCTCTGGTGGTGCATCTGCTGATACAGATCCTCGTTTCCCAGAAACTACTGGTTTCATTAATGATACTGAACTTTTTGATAATGGACTTGACACTTTCCAAGAATTTAATCCTCTAAGGGATGAATTTTATGGAGATACAGGGGACGATCGTACGGCATTTGAGAGAGAATTATATCGATTCAATACTTACGGATCCGATGCAGCGGTATTTATTCTTGATAATCGTAGTTTCCGTGATGCCCCAATTGAAGAAGCAGATTTAACAGATCCTGCTGATGTTACCCGATTTTTAACGGAATCTTTCACTTTAGATCGGACATTATTAGGACAAGTACAGTTAGATGACTTATTTGAAGACTTATTAGAAGCAGAAGCAAGTGGTATAACTTGGAAATTCCTCTTAACTCCTGAGCCAATTCAAAATTTTGGACCAGGGGCCGCAGCCGATCGATTTGAAGGATACGCCGAAGAAAGAACCCAAATACTCAGCTTTATCGATGAAAATGACATTGATAACGTAGTCTTTATCGCCGCAGATGTTCACGGTACCGTAGTTAATAATTTAACCTATCAAGAGACATTAGGTGGGCCTCAAATTCCTCTGAATGCTTTTGAAGTTACCACAGGATCCGTTGCTTTTGATCCGCCTTTTGCAGACGCTACCGTTGAATTTGCTGCTGCTTTTGGGTTACTTTCTCCTGAAGAAGTTGCCTTCTTTGAATCTTTACCTTCGGCTCCCGATGCTGATGATATTATTGACGATCAAGATGACTTTTTCGCTAACCTAATTAATACTACAGGTTTAGCACCTTTTGGATTGGATCCTGTAGGGTTGGATGATAATTTAGATATTGCAGAAGGATTGATCGATGCCGAACTTCTTCAAGGAGATTATGTTGCGGCTACTACCTTTGGCTGGACAGAATTTGATATTAGCCCTGTAACGGGAGATTTAACTGTAACTACCTATGGAGTAGAGCCTTATTCAGAAGAGGAAATCTTAAGTAATCCTGAACTTGCACTTCAAGAGCCGGCCATTGTGAGTCAGTTTGTAGTAAGCCCTGCTGCGGTAGATGTAGTTGATGGTGCTGATGGCATAGTCTTTGGTACCAGCGATGGGGATACTTTCGATGCTGCTAATCCTGATGATGGTTTTGATGGAGATGGAGATTTTGTCTTTACTGGTGTCGGTGATGATTCCGTGAATTCTTCTAGTGCTATCGGTGGCAATAATCGTATTTATACAGGTTCCGATCTTGATGAATTAATTGTGGGATCTGACGATCGAGCTTTTGGTGGAGAAGGGGATGATACCTTAGATGCTTCTAGTGGTACCGGCGGCAACCGTCTCTATGGTGCAGAAGGCAATGATGAATTGTCAGTTTTAAGTAACGATCGAGCTTTTGGTGGAGAAGGGGATGATATCCTTGATGCTTCTGGTGGTACCGGTGGCAACCGTCTTTATGGTGGAGAAGGTGAAGATAATTTCTTACTTGGTACAGACGATCGTATTGTTGGTAACGACGGAGATGATACCTTTGTTGTTGGTACAGGTGGAGATAACCTCATTACTGGCGGTGAAGGAGCTGATATATTCACTGTAGTTTCTGATTCCATTCCAGATTCAGCTAATACCATTACTGATTTAGAAATCGATTCAGATACCATTGGCATTATTGGTTTTGGTGCCACTCCTAATTTAACCTTTGGTAGCGATACTGATGGTAATGCCACTCTTTCTCTTGATGGTAGTTTGGTGGCTATCTTTACGGGAATTAGCGAAGGTGAATTGGCGACTGCTAATTTCGATTTCACTGCTTAAATTCAAAGAATTTGGCTAAAATTATATCCGTTGGGTAGTTAATGCTACTCAACTTTTAAATTGACATCCTCCCAACCCTAAATCGAAGATTATAGCGGGGGATTCCAAATATTACTATTTGGGCTTCCTCTTTCCACAAGTCGGCTTATTTAATTGAGTTTCCCCAATCAAACAGAGGTCGTTCTCTTCCATTGGCTTTGATTTCCGTGTGCCCCACGGTATTTGATAGTTGTTTCTTCGCTATTTTTAGGATATTAATCGCAGCATTCTCATCTCTATCGGCAACATATCCACAATGATGACATTTATGAGTACGAGTACTTAATGCTTTTACTACTTTTTCATCACAATTTGAACAGTTTTGGCTTGTATATTTTGGTTCAACCGCTATTACTGGTACACCATATATTGTTCCAAAATACTGTAACCATTCTCTAAATGCGTACCAAGAAGCATCATTTATACTTTTAGCTAGTTTATGATTTTTTACCATATTACACACTTTTAGGTTTTCAATTGCTACCAAGTCGTTAGACTGTATGACGCGCTGGGCCAACTTACATACCCAATCGTTACGTCTGCGTGATACCTTAAGATGTGCTCTACCTAATCGATTTCTAGCTTTTGCTCTGTTTTTACCCCCTTTATTTTTTTTAGATAAACGTCTTTGTAGTTTTTTAATTCTCTTTTCATCTTTTCTCAAAAATCTAGGATTATCTACTTTATTCCCAAATGAATCTGTGTAGAAATGATTTAAACCTACATCTAATCCAATTTGTTGACCTGTTAATTCTTTCTCTTCCTCTCTTATATGGTCAATTAGAAATTGTGCATAATAACCATCATGTCTTCTCACAACTCGAACCCTTTTAATCTGATTAAGTTGATAGAAGTGTAAATCTCGACTTCCCCTTCGCGTAGCGTCTCCGTTAGGAGAAAGCTTAAATCTACCTGCTTTGAATTTATCAGTGAATGTTATATATCTTCTATCTTCTGATAATTTCCAACCAGAGGTTTTATATTCAACTGTTGCTCTTACTTGAAAAGTTTTAAACTTTGGATATCCTTTTTTACCCTTTATTTTAGCCTTACAGTTACTATAAAACCGATTAATTGCTGTCCATGCTCTTTCTGCATGAGCCTGTCTTGCCATAGAATTTAACTTATTTACCCATGGGAAATCAGGATTATCGGATAAAGTTTTACAATATTTGTAGGTATCATTTTTACTTTTAATCCCTCCATCTATCCATGCTCGTATAATACTATTGCGAACAAATTTACCTGTACGAATGGCATCATCTAATTTTTCATATTGATCTTTTGTTCCTTTTAACTTTGTTTCGTATACGAGCATAGTCTGAAAGTTTTAAGCTGCAATAATATTTTAGCATAATAAACAAAAATTATAGATTAAAAAAAGTTTTGTTTATTTGTTGGTCGGGATTCATCCCACCATTAAATCATAGATTATAATGGGGGCATTCTCCCGACATTTTTGGTAAAATAAATTTTATAACCCAATCTTTAATAAATCTCTATCCTAAAAAATAAATATTGTCAACTTAAAGGTTTTTCAACTATGGCTAATACAGAACAACTTCAAAAACTTCAACTTGGAGTTAAAACATGGAATCAGTGGCGCAAAAATAACCCAAACCTAGAAATCGATCTCAGTAATGCTAATCTTAGGAAAATCGATCTCAGTTTTGCCGATCTCAGCAAAGCAAACCTCACAGAAGCCGATCTCAGTGAAGCCGATCTTTATAAAGTTTCCCTCTATAAAGCCAATCTCAGCAAAGCAAATCTCACAGAAGCCGATCTCAGTGAAGCTGATCTTTATAAAGCTAATCTTGATCATGCCAATTTAGTCGAAGCCGATCTCAGTGAAGCTAAACTTAATTATGCAAATCTCACAGAAGCAAACCTCACAGAAGCCGATCTTAGTTTTGCTAACCTTAGTGATGCTAACCTTACAGACGCAAATCTCACAGAAGCGGATTTTAGCGATACCGATTTAATCAATGCTAACCTCAGTCATGCTAACCTCACAAAAATCGATCTCAATGATGCTGATTTGAGAGAAGCAAATCTCTATCACGCCAATCTTACCGACGGTGATCTTTTTAATGCCAACTTAAGTGAAGTAAATCTTAGTGATGCTAACCTGAGTAATGCCAATTTGAAAGAAGTCAACGCACTATCGACTAATTTTAAGAATGGGACTTTTACTGGGGCTTGTCTTGACAATTGGCAGATTGATTCTGATACTAATTTAGATAATGTCATTTGTGATTATTTTTATTTAAAAGGTAATTATGACGAGCATCAATTACAGTGGAATTTTGAAGAGCGTCAACCTGTTAATGAAAAAAATAACCTTGAAAAAGGAGAATTTAGTAAAATAAATCAGAAAAAATAACTAATAATAAAAACATATTAATATAAATAATAATAAAATTATATTGCAAAACCCTAAAAATTCAATTTTAACAATAATTTTGCGATAATCTTGAATTAAGAAAGTCCAGTATGTAAAAACACTTACTTAATACTTAGACATAAATCCTTAGACGAATCAAGTCAAGAGAATCCTTTAGGAAATAAATTGGAAGAAATTTTGTACTACTCAAAACAATCAAGAAAAAATAAGTTATACTCACTAGTTACCAATCTATAAACTTTAATCAAAACTATCTATTACTATAGTAATCTAGAGTTAGTAAGCAATTAGGCTTAATTTTTGATATAACATTCAAACTAGCCAAATCTACATTGATAGATTTTTTTAGCGTAAATTAAAAAATAAATTGCTAAACTAAAACAGTTATGATTCATTTAATCTTACCCAAGGAGGAAGCATATCCAATCAGATAATTTTTTTTAAACCTTTTTAAAGCCAAACTTCTATTAGAACATACTTACTAAAGAAATAGGGAAAAAACCAAATAAAATAATCTAATACTTAATTTCAAAGATATAAGATTCTTTAAACTCCCCTGTAACAATAGAAAACTTGGTAATAAATTTTCAAACAAAAAAAATAAGTTTAATAAATTCAATAACGAATTCAATAGTCAATTTTAGGTTGCCTGAAAAATCATTTTGATATAACTTTGTCATTAATAGTTAATCATCAAATTGAATAATTAACTGTAACCAATAACCTATTTCTGCTAACTGCCATATGGGCTAAACTAAATGGCTAACCATAGCAAAAATTTAAATTGACACTTGCCTAAAATCAATCAAACAATTAAAATCGACATCAAAAGCATCTAGATTAAGAATTCTCTTAACTAAAAATTGTAAATGAGGAGATAAAACAATGGTACAAATAGGTACTGCCGGAAATGATGAATTAATCACGGAAATTAGTGGTGATGAATTACAAGGCTTAGAAGGGAATGATACCCTTGATGCAACACCTGGAACGGGGGATAATACCCTTACCGGAGGCCCTGGAGATGATGAATTATTCGCAGGGATCAACGATTTACTTAATGGTGACGAGGGAGATGATACCCTCGATGCTAGAAGCGGACTTGGAGGTAGCACATTACAAGGCGGAGTAGGAGATGACGTTCTCTTCGCAGGTAGTAATGATTCCCTCGATGGTGGCGAAGGTGACGATACCTTAGTCGTAGGTACAGATGATTCCACCCTGACAGGGGGAGAAGGAAGTGATGAATTCCTTGTTGTCACAGGAGAATTACCAGCAATAACCCACTCCATTACTGATTTTACTCAAGGAGAAGATACCATTGTTGTTGGTGGTTTAGGGACAGACTTAGATTCATTTGATGATTTAGAAATTGCTGTAGATGCAGATAATACCCTCATCTCAGTTCTAGGAATACCTTTTGTAAGTTTAGTAGGATTCACAGGAGTTTTACTAGCAGATGATTTTGATTTTCCACCAGTTGATGCACCACCAGTAGCCAATGATGATACTGCTAGCACTGCTGAAGATGTAGCTGTTATCATTGATGTACTGGCAAATGATACTGATGTAAATGATAATATCGATCCTACAACAGTAGAAGTAATAACAACACCTACTAACGGAACAGTAGAAGTAGATCCAGTAACAGGAGAAATCACTTTTACTCCAGCTCTTAGTTTTACAGGAACAGATACTTTCACCTATACTGTAGATGATGACACAGATTTAACCTCAAATGAAGCAACAGTCACAGTTACAGTAGGCGTAGATCCTGATGGACCAACTCCCGGTGACGATTTCCTCCCAGTTTTTGGCAGCTTTACCTTAATACAAGCATTAGCAGGAAATGATACTGTAGATGCCTCTGTAGGTGAAGGTAATAACACTCTAGAAGGTGATGAGGGTGACGATGAATTAGTTGCTGGCACTAGCGATTTATTACTAGGTGAAGAAGGTAATGATATTCTCGATGCCACATTAGGCACAGGAAATAACACTCTCGAAGGTGGTGTCGGTGATGATGAATTATTTGCAGGCACAGGTGATTCTCTAGATGGTGGTGAAGGTGATGATACCTTAGATGCTACCGCAGGCACAGGAGATAATTTCCTCGAAGGTGGTGTCGGTGATGATGAATTATTTGCAGGCACTAACGATTCCTTATACGGTGGGGAAGGCAGTGATACCTTAGATGCTACCTCAGGTGCAGGAAATAATACTCTTACAGGTGGTGTCGGTAATGACTTCTTAATTGCAGGCAGCAATGATTCCCTTGAAGGTGTCGAAGGTGATGATACTTTAATCGTAGGTACAGAAGATTCTACCCTTACTGGGGGAGAAGGAAGTGATGAATTCCTTGTTTTCACAGGAGAATTCCCAGCAATAGCTCACACCATTACCGATTTTACTCAAGGAGAAGATATAATTGGTTTAGATGGTAATGATGACGTTGTAGATTCATTTGATGATCTAATCATTGACGTTGATCCAGATGGTTTAGGTACTACTATTTCACTTCTTGATGTTGATGCGATAATTCCCATCGTTTTCTTAGACGGATTTATCGATCCTCTAGGCCCAGATGATTTTGATCCTCCAGATGATAATGCACCAGTAGCTAATGATGATGAAGTTTTCACTGCTGAAGATGTAGCTGTTACCATTGATGTTTTGGCAAATGATACCGATGCGGAGGATAATATCGATCCTACAACAGTAGAAGTAATAACAGCACCTGAAAATGGAACAGTAGAAATAGATCCAGAAACAGGATTCATCACTTTTACTCCAGCTCTTGGTTTTATAGGAGATGATACTTTCACCTATACCGTAGATGATGAAACTGATTTAACCTCCAATGTAGCAACAGTTACTGTAACAGTTGGTGGGCTTCCTCCAGTAGTTGATCCAGATCAGGAATTCCCTGTAGATGAAAATAGTGTATTAGGAACAGTAGTAGGCACAGTTACCGCAACGGATCCAGATGGTGATGATTTCACCTTTGAACTCAGTGAAGTAAATAACGATCCTAATGGAGATGGAGAATTAGCATTTGTTATCGATGAGACAACAGGTGAATTAACCGTTAACGATGCAGAAGATTTAGATTTTGAAACCACTCCAATTTTCGAGTTAAGCGTAACCGCTACTGATGTAGGAGGATTAACCAGCGATCCTGAGACTATCGTAATTAACCTCGATAATGTAAACGAACCACCAGTTATTACAGATGATCAGGAATTTACTATAGATGAAAACACTGCTGATACTACCGTAGTGGGTACAGTAGAAGTCGAGGATCCTGATGTTGATGATGTTTTAACCTTTGATATCACTGCTGGAAATACAGATATCGATGAAGATGGTATTTTTGCATTCACCATCGATGCTGCTGGTGTCATCACTGTTGCCGATACCGATGAGTTAAATTTTGAAATCACTCCAATCTTTAACCTAACCGTAGATGTAGCTGATGCAGCGGGATTAACCGATAGTGCAGAAGTAATTATCAATCTCAATGATATTAATGAAGCACCAGTATTTGACATCGACGATGACGATATCTTTGAAGCAGCAGAAAACGGTGATATTGGTACAGAAGTAGGTACTGTACTAGCTATCGATGAAGACGTTGACGATGTTGTTACCTTTGCCATCGATGAAGGAAATATCGATGTAGATGGAGATGGAATTCTTCCTTTTGCTATCGATCCTACAACAGGTATTATTACCATTACTGATGATGACGATTTAGACGTTGAAGGTGCTGATATTATTGACACCATCGATGGGGAACCTGATCCTGATAGTGAAATTGTTGAACTTACTATTAGCGCAACTGATGACGATCTCATAACTCCATTAGCAACTACCGCAGTGGTTGGTGTTACCATCTTTGCTGATGATGATGATGATGGAATTATCAACGAAGATGAACCTGGGGATTCAAATCTTGATGGTTTACTAGATGAAAACCAAAATAATGTCACTGCAATTCCAAGTCTTGATGATATTGGGGCATTCACATTAGTAGGAACTGGATCTGTAAATGAGGGATTCTTCCCAGATGAACCTTTATTCTTCGCAAATGCTGAAGCAGATGTAGATTCTCCAGAAGATCCTGCACCCGAAGAAGTGGTATTCGACGGAGGATTCCTCAGTTTTGACATTGAAGGTATAGATGTAGGAGAAGCAGTTACCATTAGTGTGTTGCTTCCTGATGATGAAGAATTCAATACTTTCTTCATTTTTGACAATCTAACAGAAGATGGTGAACCAGAATTTTTCGACTTCCTCTTTGATGGAACCACAGGTGCGGAATTCTTTGACGATGATGATGATGGAGAAGCCGATCGACTTTTACTACATTTAGTAGATGGAGGATTAGGAGATAGCGATTTTGCTGCCGATGGTGTGATTACAATTTCACAAGCAGCCGCTGGATTTATCGAAAGTCCTGAATTAGATTTAGTATTAGCTCCTGATGAAGGTGTATTAGAAGTAGAAGGTGATAGTGTTATTGGTACACTAGATTTCACTGTAGGTACTACTGATGCTGATTTCGTTAGTGAAGTTGGATTTGTCAGAGTAGATGACGACAATACAATTGACGGTATTGCACCAGGAGATCCTGGGTTTGTTGCCGCAGCTTTGGCTAATGGTGAAGTTCTCTTTAGTGATTTAGCCACTCCTGCATTTGGTATTACTCAAGAACGTAGTGTTCAAGTTACAGATGGGGATAACTTAATCTTCTATATCGTTGCTGATAACTCAGCTGATAATGTCCTTAGTGGTATAGAGCCAACTGACGTTTTCTTCTCTTTAACTGAAGCTAATCCTGATGGAATTGATCATTTACAGGTAACTAGTAGTGGTCCTAATGAATTTACCTTTGCATTTGAAGATATTATCGGTGGTGGAGATCTTGACTTTAATGACTTTATCTTCAATGTGGAATTAACACCAGACAATCCTTTGAGCTTCCAACAGTTTGTAGGTAATGTTCAAGGCGGATTTGAAAGTGAATTAATTGATTTAACTCAATTATCAGGACAAGAAATCGAAGGAACTTTTGTAGTCAATCGTGAAGCTGCATTTGATAACTTTGTTGGTTTCTATCCTGTGGTGAATTCCAGTGGGGCAATTTTGGATCCAGTTAGTGGAGAATTAGTGACTCCTACTGCTGCAAACCGTGAAGCTTACGCAGGATTAGCCTTAAGTCAGTTAGTAAATGGTTTTGCCATTGCTGATGGTGCCCCTGGTACAGAATTTACTACAACTTTAGATGGTGGTACTTTATTTGCGCCATTAATCATTTCTGAGGGTGGTTTAGATGGCTCTCTTGTAGATGCTGGTTTTGAGAATGTTTACTTCTCCTTTATTGATGCTAACTTTGATGGTGTGGATCACATTCGTCTACTTGGGGATAATGTCTTTGGTTTTGAAGATACCGCAGGTGGTGGCGATGGTGACTTTAACGATATCGTCGTTAGTGCTAGTTTTGACATTCTAACTCCTGTTCCTACTCCTATTCCTGTAGATCCTGATCCAGCTGCAGTTTAGGATATTCTTTGAGGGATTTAAGCTTGACTGACTTTACATGAGTTGGCAAAAATCTCTCTCTGAATTTGGAATTTTAAACAAATTTAAGCATGAGGCTATACCTTTTATTTATATCTATTTAGGTAAGCTTCATGCTTTATTAATGAGTCAAATATATAATGGGAAATGACTACTACAACCTATGTTGCCTCAATTGGGACAGAAAAAACACCCCCAATTTCAGTAAATTCAACATTAATATCCCATACCAAAGTACAAGTAGCTGCCATTGTTTGATGTCCACTCTTTCCTGGAGAATGATAATGATCTTCAGAAAAAACAATTTTTCCAATCCTAAATCTTTGACCATTAATCCTGGTGGATCTATAACTAGAAGATCCAGGCTGAAGGGGTGACGACGCAGCTCAAAGCTTAATATAATGAGGGTTTTGAGGATAGTTTGCTATTTGTTTTTAGATAAATTATTGAGAATTCTTATTTT
>JANQIW010000065.1 GCA_028281945.1 Prochloraceae cyanobacterium PL24a_bin.78 | reverse complement strand
TCGTCTAAAATTTTATCTGTTAGCTTCTTATACATATTTTTGAATTTAATTTTCTTTATATCTAAAAAATAATATATTACATTTATCTTAAAATTAATTCAGACAATATTGTGTGAGTTTTGTTTTCAAGATAACTTTTTATTTATGTACAAAAATAATTTTTATAGAAAAAGTGGGTAATACCCACGAAGTTTTTTATATAAAGCAACCTAAAAATAAAATAAAAATAAATTAAGGACAAAAAAGAGTATCTTTAGTATCCCTTCCCGTAACAGGATTAGTACCCTTAGCTAAAGAACAAAGTAACTCTTCTACATCAGGACGAAGAAAAACATCAGTAAAATCAGCACCATCAATAATAGCCCCTTCAAACTTAGTATTCGTAGCGAAAGCACCTTCCAAAACTGCATTAGTCAAATTAACTCTAGTCATCCTGGCAGAATCCAACACTGCATAAGTGAGATCCGCACCTTCCAAATTAGCCCTATCCATATTCGCCCCAAAAAAGCGCACACCCTGTAAATTGGCATTACTTAAATTGCTACTGCGCAAATTAGCCTTATCAAATACGGAATCAGTCAAATCTTGCCCAGAAAAATCAGCATCCTCTAAATTTCTTTTGGTATAATCGATCGCCCCTGCTGGTAATACCAATAAATTTAAAGCTAAAATAGCAGTAAATACACAGGTAAAAATTCTCAAAACAAATTTGGATAAATTACCATGATTGATTTTATGATTAACTCTCTTCATAAGATTCACTCCCTTACTGTTTGCTGATTTCATCATAAAGCAATGTCTACAATTGGGGAAATAGGGGAAAATTTAGTAGCCCAATGGTTGGAAACTTCAGGTTGGCAAATATTGCATCATCGTTGGCATTGTCGCTGGGGTGAAATAGATTTGATTGCCCAAAATCCACTATCTAATCTCATTACCTTTGTGGAGGTTAAAACCCGTCGCTTTTCTCGGAATTGGGATTCTGATGGGCGTTATGCTATTACTCCTACCAAGCAAACTAAATTATGGCAAACAGCCGAACTTTTTCTCTCAAAATATCCTCATTTAGCAAATTTGCCCTGTCGCTTTGATGTGGCATTAGTTAGCTACCAAAAAATTAAGCCATCTTCTCTGAAAAATCTCAAAAATCTCAAAAATCTTGACAATCTTGACAATCAAGCCATCAAAAAAGGTGACAAGATACTCTATCAAGGATACCTTTTCACCCTAAAGGATTATATTGAGTCAGCTTGGGAAGAAATTTGACCTTAGTAAATAAATGTTAAGGAATAATTAATTTTTTATGATTGATCGTTAATTCTCTAACTTTAAGATGCTAAATCCTTAATTAGATATTTCTTCTTGGATTTTTGGTTTTTTCATTTTTGACGTTTCCTCTGTAGATCATTTCTTTTGATTAACTACAGAGGTTTTTGCTTTTTCAGATGATCAATTTTTCTATATTTTATAATATATTTACTCTTCAAATACAGTGATTTCTTCTTCAACTATTGATGATTCTTCTTCAAAAGTTGGATTATCTTCTTCCATTATTGATGATTCTTCCTCAATTACTGGGTTTTCTTCTTCTATTTCCAAAGTTTCCTCTTCTATTTTGCTAGAATTTTCCTCTTCTATTTCTGGATTGTTTTGGTCAATTTCTGGAGTATTTTCTTCAACTACAGGAGTTTCCTCTTCAATCTCAGGAATTTCTTCCTCAACTACTGGGGCTTCATCTTCTACTATAGGAGTTTCTTCTACTACTACAGGAGTTTCCTCTTCAATCTCAGGAATTTCCTCTTCAACTACGGGGGCTTCATCTTCTACTACAGGAGATTCTTCTTCAATCTCAGGAATTTCTTCTTCAACTAAAGGAGTTGTTTCTATAGGTTGAGGCTGATAATTTTCCACCACAATAGCTTTAGCCAATTCAGATGAAATTTCTCCACGAACTAATTTAGATAAAGTATCTTGTCCATCAGTATTGTAAGTAATAACTCTAACTGTCGTGTTAAAAGCGTTTTTAACCTTATCACCATTTTCATCAATAAATTCTAATTTAACCCAATTTTTTCCTTTTTTAAAACCTTTAAGATAAATAGTTCGCCATTCATCTAATACAAAAACTTGATTATTAATTGTAACTTTAATTTTCCAATCAACGATATCATCTTCCGAATCTTCCTGAGCAACAAGGTGTAAAGGCGCATTCGTCAAATAATAATCCAACATAATAGGCTCAGCACCATAATCACCATTAGGACGATTGTAGGTTAACAAAGGAATTGAAGAATCAGGATTATTTTCATCAGTTTTAGTAAAAATATGAAATGTAGTTTGAGCATAAGCCCCATCATTTTTAAAACTTTCATTCCAAGGGCGAGAAGCAAATACTCTAATAGTATGGGTTCCGGGGCTTAATTCCTTTAAGATAATGGGTTTTTCTAAATCGTATATTGCTTCATATGGTTGATTATCCAAAAGTATGGTTAAATGAGGACCCATTTGCAATTCTTCATCTTTAAAGATGGGCAAATCTTGGACTTGGAGTTTTACTTCAATATTGTTATCTTGGTAAACACGCTCAGACTTAGGACTAAGAATAGAAACTTGAGGTTGATATTGTTCTAGAGTTTCATTAAGTGTATTAAAAATAGCGGGTGTGGTAGTTTCTGCAATGGTTTCCACTGGTTTTTCTATAGGCACATTTTTAATTTCATCAGTTGCCTCAGTAGTTTCAATGCGATCGCTACAACCCAATAGACCATAACTCAAGACTAATATTAATAATAGAGAAAAACAAATTCGTTTTAATTTAAATTTCATCAACAAATCTCCATAACTTAGGAAGATCAAAAATTATCCAATTTTAAGATTAAAACATTTCAAGCGCCTCAAAACAGAGTTTTTCAGAGAAATTCCCCTGTAAATTTTTAGTAATTCTAAATCTTGGCTTATGGCTGAATAGTCCAACAACTAGTAAATCAAAGCATCTGCTAACTGGTTAATTTCAATTATGAATTATTTATTAATTGGGTAAAACTTATAGTAACTATAATTATTGAGTTATATTAAGAAAAATCTAAAAAACTTGACTATTATACCAAGAAGAATGGTTTATAAACCAGAAAAAATCAAAGATTGAAGAAATTTTAAATATTGTTAAGCACAGAGAACAGAAAGCATCAGTTGGATTTATCATCAACACTAATGCTACCGTCTTGAAAAATCCAAGACAAAGTAGGTTAAATTTTTAACAAAAGAAAAGTAGTCTAGAATAAAGATCAACTTTTCGAGTAGAATCACAATTTACAAGCAGATAACAACTTAAAAATAGATTTCGAGAGAGGAGAACCCTCATGACAACTAGCCCTCCAAAACCAGAGGCGAAAGTCAAAATAGCAGTTGACACAGATCCAGTACCAACCTCATTTGAAAAATGGGGAAAACCAGGTCACTTTGACAGAAGCTTGTCTAGAGGTCCAAAAACCACAACATGGATTTGGAACCTTCACGGTCAAGCTCACGAGTTTGACAGCCATACAAGCGATTTAGAAGATATTTCAAGAAAAATATTCAGCGCACATTTCGGACACTTAGCCGTAGTGTTCGTATGGTTAAGCGGAATGTATTTTCATGGTGCACGCTTCTCCAACTATGTAGCATGGTTAAGCGATCCCACCAACATTAAGCCAAGTGCTCAACAAGTTTGGCCCATAGTAGGACAAGGAATTTTAAACGCAGATGTAGGAGGCGGATTCCAAGGAATTCAAATCACATCAGGATTCTTCCAACTATGGCGTGCATCAGGAATAACCAATGAATTCCAGCTATATTGCACCGCAATCGGTGGATTAGTAATGGCAGGATTGATGTTATTTGCAGGCTGGTTCCATTACCATAAAAAAGCTCCAAAATTGGAATGGTTTCAAAATGTAGAATCAATGCTGAACCACCACCTAGCTGGATTATTAGGTTTAGGTTCTTTAGGATGGGCAGGACACCAAATCCATGTATCTTTACCAATTAACAAATTGTTAGATTCAGGTGTAGCTCCAGAAGATATTCCTTTACCTCATGAATTCATACTAGATCCTGGCAAAATGGCAGAATTATATCCAAGTTTTGCCAAAGGCATCATGCCATTCTTCACTTTAAACTGGGGAGTATATTCAGACTTCTTAACCTTTAAAGGTGGTTTGAACCCACAAACAGGTGGATTATGGTTGTCAGATACTGCACACCATCACGTAGCCATCGCAGTATTATTCATCATTGCCGGTCATATGTACCGCACCAACTGGGGAATCGGCAGCAGCATTAAAGAAATGCTAGAAGCTCATAAAGATCCTCTATTAATTGGTGGAGAAGGTCACAAAGGACTCTACGAAATCCTTACAACTTCTTGGCACGCTCAATTAGCAATCAACCTTGCATTGTTAGGTTCCTTAACAATTATCGTGGCACATCATATGTACGCAATGCCACCATATCCATATATTGCAACAGACTACGGTACACAACTGTCTCTGTTTACACACCATGTTTGGATCGGTGGGTTCTTAATTGTAGGTGCAGGTGCTCACGGAGCAATCTTTATGGTGCGTGATTACGATCCAGCTAAAAACGTTAACAACGTATTAGATCGAGTTATTCGTCATCGTGATGCCATTATTTCTCACCTTAACTGGGTATGTATTTTCTTAGGGTTCCACAGCTTCGGATTGTATATTCATAACGATACAATGCGTGCCTTAGGTCGTCCACAAGATATGTTCTCCGATACGGCAATTCAATTACAGCCAATCTTTGCTCAGTGGATTCAAAATCTTCACACCTTAGCACCTGGTAGCACAGCACCAATAACATCAGCACCAGTTAGTTATGCTTTTGGTGGAGATGTAGTAGCAGTAGCAGGAAAAGTAGCAATGATGCCTATTACCTTAGGTACAGCTGACTTTATGGTTCACCATATCCATGCTTTTACAATCCACGTAACAGTTTTGATTCTGTTAAAAGGTGTGTTGTATTCTCGTAGTTCCCGTTTGATTCCTGATAAAGCTGAATTAGGTTTCCGCTTCCCTTGCGATGGTCCAGGTCGTGGCGGTACTTGTCAAGTATCAGGTTGGGATCACGTATTCTTAGGCTTATTCTGGATGTATAACTCCTTATCCATCGTGATTTTCCACTTTAGCTGGAAGATGCAATCGGATGTTTGGGGAACAGTATTACCAGATGGCTCTGTATCCCACATTACCGCAGGAAACTTTGCTCAAAGTGCCATCACCATCAATGGTTGGTTGCGCGATTTCTTATGGGCACAAGCTTCTCAAGTTATTAATTCTTATGGAACAGCTTTGTCAGCTTACGGCATAATGTTCTTAGCAGGACACTTTATCTTTGCTTTTAGCTTAATGTTCTTATTCAGTGGTCGCGGTTACTGGCAAGAATTAATTGAGTCAATTGTTTGGGCTCATAATAAACTAAAAGTAGCTCCTGCAATCCAACCTCGCGCTTTGAGTATTATTCAAGGTCGCGCTGTAGGTGTGGCACACTACCTATTAGGAGGAATTGTGACCACTTGGGCATTCTTCCTCGCTCGCATCTTAGCGGTAGGCTAAATGTCCTAATTAAAAACTTAAATTTTTCCCAGGCTCTAGCCTGGGAAGACAAAAATGGCTACAATAGGATATAAATACCTAGATAAATCTAGCCGTTGAGATAGTACAATAATCTGAAATTCCTAATTTTTTTTAGGAACAAGATGAAAAAATTAAGTCGCAATCTCAATTTGATACACCTCATAAAGTAAACAAAAGAGGAGAATTCACTAATTAGCTATGGCAACTAAATTCCCAAAATTTAGCCAAGGACTCGCACAAGATCCCACTACAAGACGGATCTGGTACGGGATCGCCACAGCCCATGACTTTGAAAGTCACGATGGCATGACAGAAGAAAATCTTTATCAAAAGATTTTTGCTTCTCACTTCGGTCATTTGGCGGTCATCTTCCTATGGACTTCTGGCACACTATTTCATGTAGCTTGGCAAGGTAACTTCGAGCAATGGATCAAAGATCCTCTTAATGTACGTCCTATCGCCCACGCGATCTGGGATCCTCACTTCGGTGAAGCAGCTATTGATGCTTTTACTCAAGCAGGAGCTTCTAATCCAGTAAATATCGCCTACTCTGGGGTTTATCACTGGTTCTACACCATTGGTATGACTACTAATGGTGACCTATACCAAGGGGCAATTTTCCTTTTGATTATTGCATCTTTCTTCCTATATGCAGGCTGGTTACACTTACAACCTAAGTTCCGTCCTAGCTTGTCTTGGTTTAAGAATGCAGAATCTCGCCTTAACCACCACTTAGCTGGTTTGTTTGGTGTTAGCTCTTTGGCTTGGACTGGTCACTTAGTTCACGTAGCAATTCCAGAATCTCGTGGCATCCATGTGGGTTGGGATAATTTCTTATCCGTTAAGCCTCATCCCGAAGGTTTATTACCTTTCTTTACTGGTAACTGGGGTGTGTATGCTCAAAACCCTGATACTGCTAGCCATATATTCGGAACTTCTCAAGGTGCAGGAACTGCCATTTTAACTTTCTTAGGTGGTTTCCATCCTCAAACTGAGTCCCTTTGGTTGACTGATATGGCTCATCACCACTTGGCTATCGCAGTAATCTTCATTGTTGCAGGTCATATGTACCGCACTAACTGGGGAATTGGTCACAGCATCAAGGAAATTTTAGGCGCTCACAATCCTCCAAAAGGTACTCCTTTCGGTGGAATGATTGGTGAAGGTCACAAGGGTTTATACGATACTGTAAACAACTCTCTTCACTTCCAACTTGGTTTAGCTCTTGCTTCTCTTGGGGTAATAACTTCCCTAGTAGCACAGCATATGTATTCCATTCCTCCTTACGCATTCTTGGCTAAGGATTACACTACTCAAGCAGCTTTATATACTCATCACCAGTATATTGCTGGGTTCTTGATGGTGGGTGCTTTCGCTCACGGTGCAATCTTCTTTGTTCGTGATTACGATCCTGAAGCTAACAAAAATAATGTATTAGCTCGGATGTTAGAGCATAAGGAAGCGATTATTTCTCACTTAAGTTGGGTAAGTTTATTCCTAGGTTTCCATACTTTAGGTCTATACGTTCACAATGACGTAGTTGTAGCTTTCGGTACTCCTGAAAAGCAAATCCTTATCGAGCCAGTATTTGCTCAATGGATTCAAGCTGCTCATGGTAAAGCTCTTTACGGGTTTGATACTTTACTTTCTAACCCTGACAGTATTGCTTACACTGCTTATCCTAACTATGGTAATGTTTGGCTACCTGGCTGGTTAGATGCTATCAACAGTGGGACAAACTCCTTGTTCTTAACTATTGGACCTGGTGACTTCTTAGTACACCACGCTATCGCTTTAGGTCTTCACACTACAACCTTGATTTTGGTTAAAGGTGCTTTAGATGCTCGCGGTTCCAAGTTAATGCCAGACAAGAAAGATTTCGGTTTCTCCTTCCCTTGTGATGGACCCGGTCGTGGCGGTACTTGTGATATCTCTGCTTGGGATGCTTTCTACTTAGCTATGTTCTGGATGCTTAATACTTTGGGTTGGTTAACCTTCTACTGGCACTGGAAACACCTTTGTGTATGGCAAGGTAATGTTGCTCAGTTTAACGAGAATTCTACCTACTTAATGGGTTGGTTCCGTGACTATCTCTGGGCTAACTCTGCTCAATTGATTAATGGTTATAACCCCTATGGAGTTAACAACCTCTCTGTTTGGGCTTGGATGTTCTTATTCGGACACCTAGTTTGGGCGACTGGTTTCATGTTCTTAATCTCCTGGCGTGGTTACTGGCAAGAGTTGATCGAAACTATCGTATGGGCACATGAGCGTACTCCTCTAGCTAACTTGGTTCGTTGGAAAGATAAGCCTGTGGCTCTTTCTATCGTTCAAGCTCGTTTAGTTGGTTTGGCTCACTTTACCATCGGTTACATCTTGACTTATGCCGCCTTCTTAATTGCCTCTACTGCTGGTAAGTTTGGTTAAAATTTACTGGTTTTTTGGTAATTAATTAAAACTAAATCCCCTGCCTTTTTGGTGGGGGATTTTTGACATCTTTAAATTTTTGTTGGTTGTTCAAGGAATTTAATCTTTATCCTCATCAATCTCAACCTGAATCGTCATTTTTACTCCATCGTCTTGTTTGATCAAAATAAATTTATTTTCTTATGTTATAATGGAATTTATATCTGAGGTTTAAAGTATACAGTAAATTTATGATAAAATAAAAAAAATAAGTTATTATAATATTTTAATTTTAAATAAAAAAAATAATAATGAATTCTAGATATGATCTACTAAAAAAT
>JANQIW010000040.1 GCA_028281945.1 Prochloraceae cyanobacterium PL24a_bin.78 | reverse complement strand
TCAGGGCCACTTTTCTTATGAAGGTATCTCTACCTTGTTTATATAGTAACACTAAAAAATTTAAAATGTCAATATTTTTTGAAAAAAAATATTAAATATTTTCTACATTGATTAGTTCTTTCCTTTTCAGATTTTCTTTCGATTATTGCTAAATTTTCTGTAGTTAAATTTTTAATCTCATTTTTTCTAGAACTGTTAAATTTAAATATTTCTATTTTCTACAAGATTACTTGACTTATATTAAGTGATCTTGTAATTATATATTCCTTCTCTAGTGGAAAAATACAAGGGGAAATTATTTCATAATTTCTTGTTATTTAATTTCCAGTTTTCTAGTTTTGATCACCAGAGACAGAATATTGTCTAAACTTTCGAGAATATGCACAATATTTATTGTATTATGTTTGGTGTGCATAATGGTGCAAAAAGTAGATGAATTTGCTTCAATCCCTTTTTGTCATTAGGTTTCAAGGATTTGTTAGTTCTAAAAACTCAAAAATATGTATATTTTGCTACATTTTCTTGGGTTTTGTGCGTCGATGGCTGTAATGAAGGTGCAAGATTCGGGTAAAATCTCTAAAAACTATATAATAAAAGCTTTTCAAGGAATATAGCGATTGGGAATTTTTCATCGACGCATAAAACAAAATCCCTGAAATGACCAAAATTGGTTGACGTGCGTCGATGGTATACTGGGCTTGGGTTTCAGCCTTTTAATTTGGGAATTATTGAGAACTAGCCCCCTCTTATTGACATAAAAATTTTTGTGCGTCGATTGGGGGGTCTGTGATACACTAATAGTAAGGATTCCAGAAGGTGACTCTCTCGACTCTCGCTGAAGAGAATAGGTGTTGAAACAAGACTCAGGTATTGCTATAACATCTTGTATTTGGAGATTAAACTCTCTCGACTCTCGCTGAAGAGAATAGGTGTTGAAACCCCTATATAAAAGTTAATTATCGGATGATCCTTTCATCATCCTCTCGACTCTCGCTGAAGAGAATAGGTGTTGAAACCAGGGAAGGGAGTGCGGCCGCAGCAAGAATGCCAACGATGCTCTCGACTCTCGCTGAAGAGAATAGGTGTTGAAACTTCTTAGCCAGTTTTAGATCGGTCTCCAATGAGGAGGCCTCTCGACTCTCGCTGAAGAGAATAGGTGTTGAAACTTCAGAATGCTTTTTGTAGCAGGCAAATGTGCCTGTTACCTCTCGACTCTCGCTGAAGAGAATAGGTGTTGAAACTCGATGTTTTTCTGATTGACCACGATCATATTCATGTTCTCGACTCTCGCTGAAGAGAATAGGTGTTGAAACCATTTGGAAACGACTCATGCATTCACGGATAAATCGTGTGTCTCTCGACTCTCACTGAAGAGAATAGGTGTTGAAACAGACAGTGGCACATTGATTGCGCAGGCCAGTGTTGTCATGCTCTCTCGACTCTCGCTGAAGAGAATCAGTAGATCAAAAACTTTTATCAAAACGAAAGTAGGATAAGGCTTTTAGCAAATGGACTTCCTTTTCAAAAATCCTTTGACATCGAGGTCTTATCAAAGAGGGTTTTCCCAGTGAGCGCAATCGTAATCTTCTGTTTTCTAAATCAACTTGGCAGATTGAAAAGCGTATTCTTCGGTGAATTTTTGATCTACTGAGTTTTCTAATTTTGATCACCAGAGACAGAATATTGTCTAAACTTTCGAGAATATCCACAATATTTGTTGTATTATGTTTGGTGTGTATAAGGTTTCAAAAAGTAGATAAATTTGCTTTAATCCTTTTTGGTGATTAGGTTTCAAGGATTTGTTAGTTCTAAAAACTCAAAAATATGTATATTTTGCTACATTTTATTGAGTTTTGTGCGTCGATGGCTGTAATGAAGGTGCAAGATTCGGGCAAAATCTCTGAAAGCTATATAATAAAAGCTTTTCAAGAAATATAGCGATTGGGAATTTTTCATCGACGCATAAAACAAAATCCCTGAAATGACCAAAATTGGTAGACGTGCGTCGATGGTATACTGGGCTTGGGTTTCAGCCTTTTAATTTTAGAATTATTGAGAACTAGCTCCCTCTTATTGACATGAAAATTTTTGTGCGTCGATTGGGGGGTCTGTGATACACTAATAGTAAGGATTCCAGAAGGTAACTCTCTCGACTCTCACTGAAGAGAATAGGTGTTGAAACGTCGATCCAAGAACTCCGTGTCAAACATTCCAGCCTCTCGACTCTCACTGAAGAGAATAGGTGTTGAAACGCCAGTTGCTGTTAATCCAATTCCAATAGCAATCCTCTCGACTCTCACTGAAGAGAATAGGTGTTGAAACTTTATCGTTGTCTGCATCAACGCCTTCGCTTTCGCGACTCTCGACTCTCACTGAAGAGAATAGGTGTTGAAACTCAGAAGTATCTACTAAATAAAAAGTGTTAACTGATGCTCTCGACTCTCACTGAAGAGAATAGGTGTTGAAACAATAGATAATAGTCCTTAAATGCTTCATTGTAATACTCTCGACTCTCACTGAAGAGAATAGGTGTTGAAACATGAACAATAATCTAAGAACAACCGATGAATAGCGCGTGCAATCTCTCGACTCTCACTGAAGAGAATAGGTGTTGAAATATCATTAGAAAAAAGCGATCGCGGATTGAATCGAGTCAAAAATGATCGCTTTTTTTATTTTGTTTTGTTAAGAAGTGTTATTTTATATAAAAAAAGAAAATATAGAGATATAATAGAATTAATATGATAAAAAAGAATTATAAAAAAAAAGAAAAGATGAAAAATCAACTAATTCTTCAAGTTTTAGGGAACAATGATGTTTTAATAGATGGAAAAAAAGGATCGCTTCAACTAAAAGAACCCACATTAGAAGATGTAAAAGAAATGGCAGAATTTATAGAAGAAGAAATTTTAGAAAAAATAGAAAGAATTAATTTTCCTTTGATTCGTGAACTAAAAGAAAAATATCAACAAAAAATAGGAGCTGAAAATCAGATAAAATATGGAGTTATTCTATCTAATCAATTAAAATGGTTTGAAAATAACCAATATAAAGAAGATAATAATAGTGAAAAATGGGCAGAAATAATAGATTCAGATGGTTTTTGGTGGGGAACTGTTTTAAAAGAATGGTGTAAAAAAGAGGGAATTGATTATTACCCTATTGAAATAGTAATCGATCCTAAAATAGAAAAAGGAGCAGCAGATTGGGAAGGAATGGCAAATTTTCTGCCTAAAAAATTAGAAGAACAGATTAAAATTAGTAAAAATAAAATAGAACTTATTGATGGATTAAATAAAACGATCGAAATAGATAAAATTTTAATCCAACATAGTAGTGGAACACCAGCATTAAGTAGCAGTCTTTATCTTTGGGGAATAGAACAAAAAATAGCCCAAACAGAAATAGATAAAGAAATAGATAAAGAAATAGATAAAATAGAATTCGTTTACATCTCACGATTGGATTCAATTTATTTTCATCAAGGCGATCGTTGGGAATGGCGATTAAAAGTACCTCAAATCATAACATTGTTGAAAATACAAGACTTTAGTGGTGCTGTCAAATTAATGGAAAAATATAAAGATAAAAATAGAGAAGAAATAAAGAAAAAATTAGAAGAATTAGATAAAAGTGTATGTTTTAACTTGATAAACCAAAAAGAATTATCTCCTGAAGAAAAAGTAATAGAAAGAATTGGTATAGCATTATGGAGTGAGAAAGCATTCCGAGAAAAAGGACACTGGATGCAATGGTATTTGAGAATTGCAGGAGCTTTTGAATTAGTTCTCCTTTTATTAGTCAAACAACAAGGACAAGGATATGCAAAATATGAATTTATTGAAGACAATTCTCTAAAAGGAGGTTCTAAAGGAGATGTATCTTCAAAAGATTTAGAATCAAAATTAACAAAAGTAATTTTTAGTAAAGATGAGAATAAAAAAAATTTATTTATACCATTTCCAATTATAGTAAAAGAACTTCTTACTAATGGTGAATGTACTTATCAAGGAAAACAGCATATGGTAAAACCATTAAAAGACAACTCTGACTGGAATGACTGGAACAAAAATCAATGGCAAAGGTTTAAAAATTTTTATTGTGATAAATATAATGGATGGGCATTAGGTGAAATAGGTGAAGGAAAAAATATTAAAATACCTTTTAATATTTTAAGAAATGATTTATATCATAGTTTGCAGGGAGATATCATAGACGAACTATTAGATAAAAATATAAAAAAATATGATGGAAATATTTCAGATCCAAAACATCCAGCAGAGATCGCAATCCAACAGTTGTACTATATAATAAAATTAGCTAATCTTGATAAAAAAATCACAGAAAGAGTTAAGTTTTATCAAGAAAAAGTAAAAGAAATGGAAAATTTACTAAATACAACAATTTATTCGCTAGAATAGCTAAAAGATGTGAAATAAAAAAAATAGAATAAAAAAAGTTTTATAGAAAAAATGCCTGTAGAAGAATGGTTAATTAAACAGAAAGAACTCTATTCTCAAAGAGATAATAGTCCCCCAAACTTGTCAACTCATCCCATTAGTGGTGAATGGATTCAATCAGAATATTTGACTAATAAATATTGGTGGGGAGGAGGTGCAAGCATAGAAAGCTGTAGACAATTTGAAGAAAGTTCATATCCTCCTAATATAGGAGTAATTTCATTTGGGCCAGTACAATCATTTTTAGGAGGAGGACAACGTTTAAGAGATTGGGCAGTAGCATCTTGGTTATGTCATTATCTCACAGGGGTATTAATAAAGCATTGGATTGAAAATGGAGGAAAAATATTACTCCCACTCTATGAAGAATCAGCTTTAGTTGATTGGTTACTAAATACATCAACTCTAACTTCAGAAAAATTAGAAGAAGAATTTTGGCAAGCTTCCTTCCCAAATGTCGTTACAGGCTTATTTCCAGATTCCTTGAATTGGCTAGAAAACATCGTAACAACAATAAAAGAGGAATGGAGTAATCTTCTATATAATCTAGAAAAAATAGCGGTAGATTATGAACCAAAGCTCTTAAATGGTCATGGTTGGAAAGTAATTCATGAAGATAATAAATATCTTTGGTCTGTATATTATGCTCAAATACCCAAGGAAACAAATAAAATAGTAGAGCAAATTAGAGATTTACATCAAGAAATAGAATCCCAAAAATTAGGCAGAGCTTGGTCAAAAAAGTGGTGGGGAGGGAGAACAAGCCCCAGTGCTGGTTATTTATCCATTTGGCATCCAGGCTTAAAACTTATTGACAAAGGAGGAACTTGGGGATTACCCGATAGAGAAATAAATAATTGGTGGGAAAGTGCAGCCAAAAAAAGTCAAGATCCAAAAAACTTTAATAAATTAGCAGGACTATTTTCAAGTAGCGATCGTCTTAATAGTATTGAATTAGTGAAGCGTTTAGCATCAGTACCAGAGATTATCATGCCAACATTGGAAAGAAGATGGGAAAAAAAACCACCGAAATGTCCTTGGGGAAAATTTCCAGATCGAACAGCGATCGCCGCAGCATGGATCTATAATTTTATAGATGTATCTAGATGGAATGAGGAAATAGGAACACGAGGAGATCTTTATTTTGAAAACAAATCAAAACCGAGCTGGAGTAATCAATGGGGAATAAAATGTATAGATAAACAAACAGAAAGGTTTGCTCATCCAAGAGTATTAGAGAGAAGAAATATCGATTCAGATTATGTAGAAGATTGGGATGATGACAATTTACTCACATCACATCAATGGGATTGTACGAGAGAATGGACAGTAGGTTGGCGAGGAGATGGAGATCAAGTCGGAAAATGGCTTTCAGGAAAACAATATGAAAAACAAAATTTACCATGGTCAAAATGGCACTTAGACTTAGAAAAAATTAAAGAATTTAACTTAAATATGGAGTATTGTCGAGAACTAGAAGGAAGTAGACAAGTAGATTTACCACATCTCTTAGATTTAAGTAGATTATTTAGCTATTGGAATACATTACTTTATCGTTTAAGCGAAGAAAATTATGATAGTAAAGTAATTTTTGCAGGAGGAGATGATTTTCTCATATTAGGACCAATTACCCAAGCAATTTCTTTAACTGATAATCTTCATAAATTATGGATTGGAGAAGAAACTCCCGTGACTCAAACTTTAAAATCCTCCGTTGATGGATGGGTAAAATATGACGATCGAATCTATCCTGTACCGGGGAAAAAAATGACCTTTAGTTTAGGAGTAGTAATTGCCCAACGTAGAATACCTCAATCCCTTTGGCATCAAGGTTTAAACCAAGCTTACAAAGAAGCAAAAAATCAAGGGCGCGATCGAGTATGTGTACAAGTATTATTCAATAGTGGTCAATCATTACAATGGGTTTGCCCTTGGCCATTATGGGAACTATTGATGTCAATTAAACCAAATGATCCAGAAAACACAGAACTAAATTGTTGGGAAAAACTATTATTTTATTTCGATAATACTCGTTTGCAGAAAAATTCTGTAGCAATAGCCCGTAAGCTGATCGATACTCTTTGGGCGAGTGTGGGTTTACCGTTGTGTTGGGAAGAAATCCGAAAAATCACCAAAAAAGATCGTTACTTTCGCAAAGAAATCGGAAATTGGCAGTGGTGGGTTAATTGGCTAGCCTTAAGAGGTTTTTTAGCAAGACAAGCTAGAGAGCGAGAAAATTGGCAGAAATTGGTGGAGGAAAAATAAAGAAATAATGACTGGTTGGTATTCAATTACAGCAACAGGTCCTATAGCCATTGGAAATTTAACTCCAATAGGACAAAATAGTGGACAAGTAGGATGCCGTTTTCCTCCTAATGGTCATCATTTAGCAGCCTGTGTTAATTTACCTTCACACTGTCAATTATGGGGTCCTTTTTGGTATTATTCTCGTTCTTTATATTTAATATTGCCTAATCCTGTTTATACGACAGATATCGATCGTGATCAAGATACATTACCAAATAACTTTTATCGTCTTCAATGGCAAAATAATCGATGGATAGTACAAGATCAGCATTTAGAAGCTTATTTAAACGAAGACATTGAAATTATTGGCAGTCAATATTTAATTAAAGCAAGTTTCTTAAAAGAATTTTGGAATGTTGGTGGGATAGAAATTGAAAATACTGATGAAGATGCTCACCCTCTTCAGCCTTTTCCTTGGCAAACCTTAGTTTTGAGTCATAACTCCAGAGAGGATTTTCAAGTTAAAGATGAAGGAGGATTTTTTGCAGAAATGGCTACTCTGATTAATCCTAGTTGGTCCATAGCTATCAAAATAATTGGGAATTATGATGATGAACGACCTGGGGATTATGAACGATCTAAACCACCAAAATGGGGTTCTCTTGGAGCAGGTAATGTACCTGTAGTAATTAATCCGATTCCAAAACAAAGAAGCGAAAGTTGGGAATGGCTTGGAGATAGTATTGATTCTTCAACAGGAGGGATTTTATTAACAGGAGCGTTGTGGCAATTGGGAAAACAAAAGATTTCAGTTCCTTTTCCCAATGATGTTTCTTTCTCTAATAATTTAGTGAAAACTTATGCCGCAGAAATGGCAATACCTTGGCAATCTTGGAAAAAGACAAAAAATCCTCTTAAATCAAATCAATCAGTGAAAAAATTGATTCCAGGAGAATGGTTAACCCCTGCTGGTGCTGTTTATTTATGGAACGACCCCAGTATTTTCAATCAATCAGGCCCACTCTTAGATCCTTATAATCGTCATGTTTTAGGTTATGGGCATTTATGGTTATTTAAAGATGAGGATAAAAGTTAAAAAATTATGACTGTTGAATGGTTAATTTGTCAAGAACCAGTACATATTGGTGGTACTGATAGTAGTAGTAGAGGAAATAATAGTCCTATTTTTCGTTTAAGCGATCGCACACCTGTAATTCCTGGAAGTTCTTTGAGAGGTGCTTTGCGAGAAGGTGCTGAACAAAATCAAAATATTTCTCAGTTTGTCAACAATTGGTTTGGTGGCGAAAATAAAAAGGAAGAAAATATATCCCCTGGTGCAATTTCTTTAGGATGGGGATGGCCTGTATGGTTTCCTATTCACGTTTTAGGTTATGGTACTTGGTGGGTGAGTTGTTTTAGTTGGTTAGATCGTTTTTGCCAGCTATCAGGAAAAACTCCAATTAATTTAAACCGTAATGAAATACATTCTAGCAATAGTTCTTTAAAAGGTGAATCTGTCTATTTACGATGGTTAAAATTAACTAAAATACAACATTATGGTGAAAAATTACCCATTCCTAATCAAATTCCTCCTGATAGATTAATTGTTGTTCCTGATAATAGTATTAATATATTAGTTGATATGGGGTTAGTACGACAACCAAGAATTAACTTATCAGACAAATCAAAAGAAGATAACTTATCAGACAAATCAAAAGAAGATAACTTATCAGACAAACCAAAAGAAGATAACTTAGTTAACCATTTGTTTTCTGTAGAAGGATTGCCGCCCGGAGCAGTCTTTATGATTACTTGGACAACAAGAAAAAAAGTTGATTCTTTACAAGAATGGGAAAATTTTTTGCGAAATGAACATTATCTAGGTGGTTTATGGAGTGTCGGCTATGGACGTATTATGATTAGTTCTCTTAATGAAAAGGAGTGATTATTATGGGAATTGTTTTTTATGAATTAGATCCTCTTGTATTTCAAGAATTACAAAAAGGAATTAATTCTGATGATCTAAAGAATACTTTTGAACAATGGCAAGGTGCTGCTAGTGAAATTGCTGATTATGTAGCTACTTGGGGTATTGAAAGATTTTGGGCAATGTCGAGATCGCCAGTTTTAAAAGGAGGAGATATTCCTGATGCAAATAGTGGCAAAGAAAATCAAAGACGTTATTTTGCTTGGGGTGTAGCAAGAGTTGTTTTATGTCAAATTTGCTTAGAGCTTAAAATTCATCAAGAAATGACTACTGAAGATTTCCAAAAACGATTTCAAGATTTAAAATTTAATCAACAAGTTTTATTAATAGATTTACTCATGGAAATAGCTGATACAATTCAGTTTTGGACAATGCGAATCAAAGATGCCACAGTAAGTAATCGATCTGTTTGAGGAAAAAGAGAATAAGATGTCTTCATTACCCAAAACATTGCCAAAATGGTATACGTATACGGTTGAAATTAAAAACCAAAAAGAAAAAGAAAGAGGTTGGACTCCAAAAACTACAGATATTGTTTTTTCTAAAGAAAATAAAGAAATTTTTGAGGCTTGGAATGGGGATTTTATCCCAACACCCATAGAACAATATACAGTTAAAATTGATAATCTTAAAATCTTGACCCCAATCCAAGTAGGAGGAGGAGCATTTCCTGAGGGAGGTGTTTTACCATCTCAAATTGCTGGAATTCCTCAAATACCAGGATCTAGTATTAAAGGTACTTTACTTAGTTATTTAAAATCTATATGGGAAAAAATTAGTACGGAAGAACAGCAGTTTTGGCATAAATTGATTTGTTGTGAGAAAGATAATTGGCATTGGAAACCTAAAACTATTCGTTTTCAAAGTATTTCTTTAAAAAAAGATCTTAAGCCTTATCCTCTTAACTCTCAACAATTATGGCAAGTATTTAACAAAGGTAAAAATGATAATGATAATGATAATGATAATGAAAGTAGTAATGTACTAGCAGTGCAATGGCAAGTTTCTTTTGAAGAACCTGTCGATCGTCGAACAAAAAAATTTGAGGTGTATGTTTTACTTCTTAAATCCATAGAAGATCTAGAAAAAGAATGGCTTAAATCCCGTATTCAAGAAATGTTTCAAGATTATGGGATTGGAAGAGGAAGACGATCGGGTTTTGGTCGATTAGCTCAAAAGCCAAAAGATGGTAAATGGGAAATTTCTCTAACTGGAATGAAACCTTGCATCCAAACTTATATTCCTAATTCTAAAGCAGATAAAAAGGGACAGAATGGTAAATATCGTTGGAGTCCTCAAGTTCTTAAAGCTAATTTGAGAGGTTACTTTACTCGTTTATGCTTAACTTGGTTATCTGATGATGATACAGACAAATTGACTAATTTTATTTTTGGGAATAAAGGATATCTATCTCGGCTTATATTAACCAGTTTTTATGCAACAAGTACTTCCAGTAGAGCTAAGCTCGATGATTATACAAATATTCCAGCCTCCATTGCGCATGAAACTTGGATTATAAAAGCCGATTGCAATTCTGAATTTGAGGAATTGATTAGTGGTCTTTTAGAATTAGCTAGCCGTTTAGGAGGTTTAGGACCTGGTTGGCGGCGGCCACCTCATAAATTAGAAAGATTTAGTGGCTTTAGAGGTAGTCAATTTACTCTATCATATACTCAAAATGCCAATTTTAATCATGAAAATACTGATTTGATTGATTTAATTCATAACCTCTTCGAGCAAATAAAAAGATTGGCACATGATTATAAATTAAAAGTTACATCAGAACCAAAAACTGGTAATGGAAGCATCATTAGTATCTGGAAATCTGACGATCCTCAAGCATGGAGAAAGATTGTACATGAAATTTGCAGCACTAATAATACGAAAAGACCTAGTTGGTGTGGAGATTCTTCTGAACGCCCCTCTGGTTATGCTGTCAGACAATACGACGATCGTTGTTTAATTACTGTTTTTGATTTTAAAGTTGAGCCAACTTTAACTAATGAAGGATTTAGAAAAATTTATCCTCTCTAAACAATACTTGAGTTGTTGTTTTATCTTAAAAAATGGGAAAACAAGAATTAATTGTCGTTATACAGTTGTTATACACTGGGGAAAAATAAGATAATCCCCCATCCTTTGAAAGTTGTGGTGTAATTCCCATACTCGATTAAGTATGTGGTTCACGATCGTCTCTGGTAGCGTGTAAAGTGCGATCGTGAAGTAAAAGTAAATTCTATATGGATAGACATGGGAGTTCGATCGTCTTTGGCATTGTGCAGTGCCTGATCCCAAGAGTATTTCAAAAATCGATAGTGTTACTTGTTTTTTACCCACATTCCGCACGTCGAGTTGTAGCATAGTAAGTATTTAGGAATTACGCACTGTAAGCTAATAATAGGTGTTTCAGGCTATTAAATTGCGATCATTAGAAGGAATTTGCCTCGTTTTAGACGAGGGGTGCGTAACTCCTACTTTGATCAAATCTTTAAGGATTTCAATAGATTCTTGAATTTCAATGGATGGCCTTCCTGACATTTTAAGTAAAAAATCTGTTTATTTTACTTCCAAGTCTAGCACAGCTTTAGAAAATTGATATAAGGGAGAAATTGAATTCTAAAATTGATTACAAAGGCTTAGAAAATTGAGGGTAAAAGTAAAGTGGCTGATGAAGAACAACTGAAAATATTGAAACAAGGAGTTGAGTTTTGGAATTTTTGGAGAGAAGAGAACCGAGAAACAAGGAGAGATTTGTGCTTCAATACTATACCAATTATTTGGTTACTTCTTAGAGAATTCAATTCTTTAGCTGCTATTTTATTTCTTAGCAAGTCTGTAGACATAGATCTTCAATATGTTGATCTTGAAGGAGTAATTTTTACAGGAGCTGACTTTAGGAATGCTAATCTTAGAAAAACTAAGTTTAGGAATGCTAATCTTCAAGGAGCTGACTTTAGCAATGCTAATCTTCAAGGAGCTGACTTTAGGAATGCTAATCTTCAAGGAGCTGACTTTAGCAATGCTAACATTCTAAGTGCAAGTTTCAAAGATGCTATTTTAATAGAAGCAAATTTTGAAGGAGCTGTTGCAGGAACAGAACAATATTTTAGTAAAATTATATTATTTATTTCATTTTTTTCAGCAGGACTAGGAGGATTAGGATATAAATATTTAATTTTTGATATTTTTGATTTAAATAAAAATAATGCAATTATTTTTTTATGTTTAACCTTTATAGTACTATTTTATATAGTTTCTTTGTATAGAGGGTTATTACAAGGATTTGCAATTATTGCAATAGTCACCAGTGTAGGAATTTCCCTTGGAACAATTTTATCATTTCCTATAAAAGATATATTGGCCATAACAGGTTTAATTGGAGCTGTAATTGCTTTTGCCTTTGTAGGGATTATTTCTGCTGCTTATTCTTTTTTAATCACTAATGAAGCTATTAAAACTACTATTACAGCTTTGATTTTTGCTTTAACAGGGGTATTAATTAGAAGTTTTATGGATGATAAAATCCATTCTGAAACTATAAGTGAAGTAATAGCTATATTAATAGTAGTATTTCTTGTAGGATTAAATGGCTATATAGGCTGGTCTACTATTAAAAATACGTCAAAAAATACATGGTTAAGAAAAGTTGCTATTATTTTATCTTGTATCGAAAGTACAAATTTCTATAATGCTAATTTAGCAAATGTAAAATTTATGTTTGCTAATCTAAAAAATACTGATTTGAGAGGAATCAGTCTTGATGGTATTTGTTTAAAACATTCTAAAAATCTTGATTCAGCCAATCTAGGTAAAACTTTATTAGCACAATTGGAAGTTAGAGAATTATTGGTAAATGGTTGTAGCAATAAGAAGCAATTTGTAGGATTAAATCTTAGAGGAGCAAATTTAACTAAATTTGATCTAAATGGTGCTAATCTTGAACAAGCAGATATTAGCAATGCAATTTTAGAAGGAGCAAAATTAAAATCAGCTAATTTAACTAATGTACAAGCAATAGCTACAAATTTTGATGGTGCTAATTTAACAGGAGCTTGTATTCAAGACCTTAAAATAAATGATCAAACTATATTCGATAATATAATTTGTGATTATATTTTTCTTAACTATGATTATGAAAAAAAGAAATTTATAAATCGCAAACCAAAAGATCTTAATCAAAATTTTGCTTCAGGAGAATTTACTGAGATAGCTCGAAAAATTGCTAATGCTATGGATTTATTTTCTAAAGATTCCATTGTCAAAACAATAGAATTTCCCCCAGAATATAGAGAAGCAGGGATATCTATACTGACTTACTTTGATCATGTTTTAAGAGTTAAATATCCAAATATAGAAGTTAAGG
>JANQIW010000091.1 GCA_028281945.1 Prochloraceae cyanobacterium PL24a_bin.78 | reverse complement strand
TTTTACATTGAAAAGATATTATGGTTTATCGATTATTTTAATATAAGATTTATTGAACTTTTTGTATATCCTAGATCTAAATTATTTTTAATATATTAGTTTTAATTTCAATTTTTAATTTTAAGAAAAAATAGATGGTTAATGTTAGTTGATAAATATAATCAAAAGGTTTTTAATCTACGATTATTAGTAATTATAAAATTATAGTAGTGATTTAGCAAAGGAAATAGCTTCATCTTTTGTGGAAATTTTACCTTCAATAAAAGCAATTTGAATCTCTGTTAGGATTTCACCAATTTTTGGACTTGGAGATATATCTAAAGATTGAATTAAATCATTACCATTAATTAAAGGTTTTGGATGAGCAACTAAATCTTGTGGATCTAAATAACGATGAATTAAAGGTGTTATTTGCTGTTTCTGTATCCCTAATGCTAAGGCTAAAACTGCAATAATAGGGAAAACTTCACCTACATTTAGGAAGAAAAAGTATTGTTGTCTAAGAGTTTTTAAATTATTAACTTTTTTCAATTGAGGTAAATACTTGATTGCTGTAATAACAATGCGAATTTCGGCGCGAGAATATTTGAGATTGACTAATTCTAATTCTGCTTTTTCTGGTATTGATGAGACAAGATGGGCAAGTTTAGCTAAAGCATACCAACTTGTAGAACTATTAGCAATTGGAGGGAAATTTTCCTCTATCCATTTAACTGCTTCATCAATATGGAGTAATCCATTGACTTTTTCTTTGGTAAGATTTGGCAACCAAATTGATAATAATCCATCCTCAAATGCAGAGATTAACCAAATACTCCCTTGTCTATCTTTTAATAAGTAATCTAATTCGGTTTTGACTCTTTCTGCTGCTATTTTATTCAGTAAAGAAGCTAATTTTCTAATAGTCGATCGAGTGTTAGTTTCTATCACAAAATTTAACTGAGATGCTTGACGATATGCCCGAAGTAAACGTAAAGAATCATCGGCTAAATTAGTAGGAGAAATCATTTTTAACTGACCAATGTTTAAATCATTAATGCCATAAAAAGGATCGATTAATTCATCAGTATTAGGATTATAAGCAATAGCATTAATCGTAAAATCTCTTCTAGCTAAATCTTTTTCTATAGTTTCTCCTTCAAATTGGGCAAAATCTACCGTAGCTTTTGGAAATACCACTCTAGCAATTTGTCTAATTTCATCGAGAATGACAAATCCTGCATGATAATGTTTAGCAATTTTTTTTGCTATTTTAATAGCATCATAAGGTAATACTAAATCCAAGTCAAAATACGATCTTTTTCTATTAAGTAAAGCGTCTCTGACTGCGCCACCAACGACATAAATTGTAGGAGGTAATAAATCTAAATTTATGGGCCAATTTTGAGTTTTTAATAAGGGAAATTTTTCAGATGGTGTCATATTTTTATAAATACTTTTAATAATTTAATCTAAGGTTGAATTAAACAAAAAAAATTGATACTAAAGAATATCTTAATAAAAAATATTTAGGAGTTAGATGATTTAAGAAAAAAATTATAATCAAGCTTTGAAATATGGTCTATTGTGTAGTGTCGAACCAAATAAAAAATGTTATAATACAATGCAAGTTAAAAACCCATCCTGTTAAAAATATTCTCAATTAAATTTAGATTAAGTTAGATTAAAACAAAATTGAACTAAAATCTAAACAAAATCAAAAGTAGGGATGGTCAACTAGCTGAGTAAATCATCTAGAATTGTACTATTGGAATCATACTATTGGAATCATAATTATGTGCATATGTATTAATTGCTACTTTGTCGATCGTTGTGAAACTTACCATGCAGTAGAAACACAACATGAACAACTACATCTTACCGAATCTCCAGACTTTCAGGCCAAAAATCCTACCATAAATGTTAATATTCGTCCAAAAGAAGATTATGTAGAGATGGAATGGGATGTGGTAGGTTGTGATAGTTTCTTAATGGAATCAGGGAAATGGGCAAAATTACGCCCAGGAGAGGCGATTCCTACTTGAATTTAGTGATAAATATTGATGGAGGAATGGGAAGAATGGGGAGAATGGGAAGACTGGGAGGAGTGGGAAGACTGGGAGGATTGGGAAGACTGGGAGGATTGGGAAGACTGGGAAGACTGGGAGGATTGGGAGAAAAAGAGTGTATCTTAATTACTTATTACTTAATCAAAGATGAGGAGTATTTAGAATAGCATCCATCTTTTTCCTTTTTACTTAATCAAAGGATGTGGTAGAATGATTTTAATATGTAAATATTAGTAAACTTTTAAGAAAAAATTAATTTGGATGTCTTTAGAGTTTTTATCCCTGGAGAGTATCCAAGAAATTGCCCATGAATATGGTTATTGGGCAGTATTTTTCGGGATAGCCTTAGAAAATACCGGAATTCCTCTCCCTGGAGAAACAATCACTATCATAGGTGGTTTCTTAGCAGGAAGCGGAGAATTGAATTATTGGATAGTTTTAGCCACTGCAATCTGCGGTGCCGTAGTAGGAGATAACTTTGGTTACTGGATTGGGAAAATAGGAGGATATCCATTTTTGCAACGCTTAGCAAAATTCTTCCATCTCGATGAAAATCAATTAGAAAAAGCCAGAGACAAATTTAGAGAGAATGCCCCCAAAGCTGTATTTTTTGGGCGTTTTATCACCTTATTACGTATTTTTGCAGGCCCAATGGCGGGAATATCAGAAATGCCTTACCCCCAATTTTTACTATGTAATTTTGGTGGCGCAGCAATTTGGGCGTTAGTTATGGTAACATTATCATTCATTCTTGGTAATGTAGTTTCCTTACAAGATTTAGTTGGATTAGTGGGTAAATTTGGACTTATCGCTTTAGTTGTAGTCATATGTTGGATTATTTTTCCCATTTGGTTAGAATCACGCAAAAGTAAATTAGAAGTAGAAGATTAATTAAATTTTATTTGAATTTCTATTTAAAGTAATGCTTATTCCTTATAGTTCTAATTATAGATTAGATTAAAGAAATTATAAAAGATATCATGTTATAAAGTGTTTTAAATATAAAAAATCTAGTTAAGAATAATGATTAAAACTTAAAATTATTCTATAATTAATTGTTTAATCTTGTAAGATTTACTGTTAATTATCAATTATTCATCAGTAGAGTATGGATCTAAATTATAGATTGTATTTAATGATACAAAAAATCTAGTTAAGAAAAAATAAAAGATGGAGAGATTTACGGAGAAGTTTAACTAAAGTTATAACAAAGAACAAAAATTTGTATTTCTTTGATCAAGGATCAACTTTCCTGATGAAATTTAACAAAAATAAAACAAACAATAAACATTTGAATCCATCACCATGGGATAGTAAATATCTAGAACCCATTAAAGTGATCTCTAGATTATTTAAGCCTTATTGGTCAGCATGTATACCATTAACAGCCATCATCGTGATGTTGTGGCATACGGCGGTTGTCGCTCAAGGTTTAGATGGGCCAAGCACTCTAGAAGAATTAACTATCGTAGTAGATTCAGTATTTCTCTTATTCTGTTCAGTATTAGTAATCTTTATGAATGCTGGATTCGGAATGCTAGAAGCTGGCTTTTGTCGACAAAAAAATGCTGTTAATATCCTAGCAAAAAATTTAATTGTCTTTGCTATTGCCACAATTGCATACTGGGCCATTGGTTACGGCTTAATGTATGGAGAAGGCAATCCATTTATCGGTTTAAATGGCTTTTTCTTTAGTGGAAATGCCGCCGCTTATGGAGATGATGCCTACCCTCAAGCAGTGCCCGCAGCCATCTCTTTCTTGTTTCAGGTAGCCTTTGCCGCAACAGCAGCCACCATTGTTTCCGGTGCAGTAGCAGAAAGAATAAAATTCGACTCTTTCCTAGTTTTCAGCTTCCTCTTAGTAGCTGTTTCTTATCCAATTACTGGACATTGGGTATGGGATGGAGGTTGGCTTTCAGAAATGGGCTTTTCTGACTTTGCAGGCTCAACAGTAGTACACTCCGTTGGGGGTTGGGCTGCATTGGCAGGTGCCGCATTATTAGGGCCTAGATCGGGGAAATATCAAGATAGTCAAGTCAAACCAATCCCAGGGCATAATATGGGCTTTGCAACTTTAGGATGTTTAATTCTTTGGATCGGCTGGTTTGGTTTCAATCCAGGTTCAGAATTAGCGGCTACAGCCAACGTACCTTACATTGCTGTTACTACCAATTTAGCAGCGGCGGCGGGGGGTTGTACAGCCACAGCAACATCTTGGATTAAAGATCAAAAGCCTGATTTATCCATGATTATCAATGGAATTCTGGCTGGTTTAGTAGGGATAACCGCTGGTTGTGCTGATGTTGGCTATTTTCAAGCAGTAATCATTGGGGCAATTGCTGGTATTATCGTTGTCTTCTCAGTAGGTTTCTTTGACACAGTTCTTAAAATAGACGATCCCGTAGGTGCAACTTCAGTTCACCTTGTTTGCGGTATTTGGGGAACCTTAGCAGTGGGTATTTTTGGGACTGGTAATATTGTCACCCAAATTATTGGTATTGTTGCTATTGGAGGATTTACAGTCATCTTTAGCTTTATAGTATGGATGGTATTAAAAGTTACCCTTGGCATTAGAGTTGAACCAGAAGAAGAACTTCGTGGATTGGATCTTTCCGAACATGGCATGGAAGCTTATTATGGTTTTGTCAAAGAACCTGATATCTTTGGTAGTAGTATTAGTAGTGCACTTGGTAAAAGTGGCAGTGGTAGTGCTGATGCAATTAATGAATCCTAAAATTATGATAACTTCTTAATAATCCACTGGGGTAGCAATTGTGCTACCCTAAACTTTGGTAAAAATATTTATTGATTATTAAAATGAGCGATCCTAATTTCAATACAAAAGCCTTTAAACGTTCTCTTCACGAATCAGCTAATTACCACCGTAAAGGATTTGGTCATCAAGCAGAAGTAACAGAGGAAATCAATTTAGAATACCAAAGTAGTTTAATTCAAGAAATTCGTCAATCCAATTATCAATTACAAAGAGGAGACGTGACTATTCACTTAGCAGAAGCTTTTGGCTTTTGTTGGGGAGTTGAAAGAGCCGTTGCTATGGCTTATGAAACTCGTAAGCATTTTCCTAAAGAAAGAATCTGGATTACTAATGAAATAATTCATAATCCTTCTGTTAACCAACGTTTGCAGGAAATGAATGTCGGTTTTATTGAAGTTATCGAAGGTAAAAAGGATTTTTCAGTGGTAAATTCTAAAGATGTAGTGATATTACCTGCATTTGGTGCAAGTGTAAGTGAAATGCAATTACTGAATGATTTGGGATGTACCATGGTGGATACCACTTGCCCTTGGGTATCTAAGGTTTGGAATTCTGTTGAAAGACATAAGAAAAAAGATTTTACATCTATTATTCATGGCAAGTATAAGCACGAAGAAACCGTCGCTACAAGTTCTTTTGCCAATACTTATTTAGTAGTTTTAAATTTAGAAGAAGCTAATTATGTCTCCAATTATATTCTCAATGGTGGTAATAAGGAGGACTTTTTAGCTAAATTCAAGAAAGCCTATTCTGAAGGATTTGATCCTGATGTAAATTTAGAAAGAGTAGGGATTGCCAATCAAACAACCATGTTAAAAACCGAAACAGAAACTATTGGTAAGTTATTTGAAAATACCATGTTACAAAAATATGGACCAACAGAATTAAATGAACATTTTATGAGTTTTAATACCATTTGTGATGCCACTCAAGAGCGTCAAGATGCTATGTTGGAACTTGTGAAAAAAGATTTAGATCTTATGATGGTAATTGGTGGTTTTAATTCTTCTAATACAACTCATTTACAAGAAATCGCCATCGAAAAAGATATTCCTTCTTATCATATAGATAGTGTTGATCGTATTATTTCTGGAAAGCGAGTAAAACATAAACCTTTAAATAAAGAAATTGAAGTAAAAGAAAACTGGCTTCCTGATGGAGAAATAGTAGTAGGAATAACTTCAGGTGCATCTACTCCCGATAAAGTGGTAGAAGATATCATCGAAAAGATTTTTCAATTAAAAGCTAAAACAGCAGTGAAGGTTTAATTTATTAAATAATTTTCTCCCAATCTTCTTTAGAAATAGAAAAATAAAGAGTTGGCAAACCATGGATTAATTTTTTTTCCTGAAATTTCATGCCAATTCTTTTCATCATTGTAATTGATGCCAGATTAGTTTCATCTGTACTACCGATAATAAAGGAAAAATTTTTATTCTCGAAACCATATTTTAAAATAGTTTTTCCAGCTTCTATAGCGAATCCTTGCTGCCAATAGTTAGGATTTAATCCATAAATAATTTGTAATTCTGGAGGTTGATGAAAATACCAAAACCCACAAAAACCAATTAGTTTATGATTATCAAGTGGATAAATTCCCCAGATGCCAATTTTTTCAGAATTAAATAATTTGAGATTTTCCTCAAGAATAGTTTGGGTTTGTGATTCTGGAATTATTTCATCATCCCAAAGATATTTACGCACTTCAGGTAAAGTCCACAATTTGTGTAAATTATTAACATCTTCTGGTAATAATGGTATTAATAATAAACGATCGCTTTTTAATTTAAATTGATTATTATTTATCATAATGACTAAAAGAATTATAATATAGAAAGATTTTCCCCTTGAAATTGATTATTTTCATCTAAAACCCAGCTTTTAATTTCCTCGGCTTTCCCTTCAGAAACACTAGTTATTAGATAAGAATATTGATGCCATGCAATAGAGCGATCGAATTCAGAAGGAAAAGGAATACCATTAGGATGAGAATGATAAACACCAATGATATTTAAACCAAGATTTCGAGCATTTTTTTGGACTTCAAGAATAACTTTCGGCGCAATACTAAAGCGATTAAGCTTACTAGGTTGTGAAGATAAATCAGAATCAATTTTAGCAGAATCAATTTCACCAAAATCAATATCAGGATTCCAGCTATTCTCAGTTGGGATTACTTCAATCACAATCTTGTTAGAAGCATCTATTTCTCCCAATAGTAAACCGCAACATTCTTCAGGATAGGTTTTTTCTGCGTGATTATAAATTTCTGTTAGATGTTTTTGCTGTATTTTAATCATGATTATTATTCTGATTTTTAGTTAGTATCTTCAAAACTTCTACAATTTCGCCCTGTCTTTTAGATAATTCATTCTGCCTATTATCTAAATTTCCCATCATTTGATAAATTTCTTTTTTACTTTCTGCTTGATTTTCAGCCATATTTGCCATGATTCGATACATTTCTACTTTACTTTCTGCTTGATTTTCAGCCATATTTGCCATGATTCGATACATTTCTTTTTTGCTATCTGCTTCTGTTTGAGCTAAATTTGCCATTAATTGATATAATTTATTAAAATCTTTTCGAGATTCCCCTGCATTAGTCGAAAGACTTTCAATGGCACGAGCATTTGATTCTATTAATTGTTTTAATTCTTGATCATTCATAATTAAACTCCTAATAATTAGTACTACTAACATTATAAACCATGATGAGAAGTAAATAGAAAAGTGAAATCATCATCCTCACCAACTGCAAAATTAGCAAAATGTCTAGCTAAAGAAGGTGCGAAAGTTAAAGTAGCAGTAAATCCTGAAAAGAGATGAATGCCTATGAAATTATGAATCTGCCCAAGTGTTGGAAATAAATCCCTAGCAAAAGCCACTAAACAATAATGCCAAGTTCCAGGAATTTCTCCTAAAGAAGGCAATACATGAAATATTCCCTTACGAAGTTCTGATTCGCTAATATAAGAATTAATTTTAACATCAGGAGAAGTCATCAATTCGCTAATTTGACCAATACAAAAATGTCCATCTAAAAATTGAATTGCCCCTGAGTCTAAAATTTTTCCTAGTAAATTCTCCTTTTCTATATCCCATAAAGAATCATTAACAGGTTTACTGTATTCTGCTTGTATCTCAAAACGTTTTTGATAGGCAGGCATTACCATTGTAGATAATTTAATATCCACAGGAGGAGTGACAAGAAATTGTGCATAGCTAAAATAAATAGGCATTTTAATCCCTGTCTGCTGGAGTAAGCGACGAGTTAAACCCCCAGTAGAAACTACAGTATTGGCAGCATGATAAGTATTTAGTTTAGTTTTCACTCCTTTAATGGTATTCCCAACTTTTAGGAAATCAGTCACTTCTTGGATACTGATTTCTCCTCCAAGACGACGAAAAGCTTCTTGATAAGCAATATTGGTTTTGTGAGGATTAATATGGTAATAAGGTAATTTGAGTATTCCAGAAATAGCCTTTGGATTCAGTAAAGGTTCTAATTTACAAGCTTCTTTAACACTTAACAATTGAGGAATTATGGCAAAATCTTGATAATTCTCTGCTATTTTTTGAGGATTATCATTAGCATCAATAGTTAAAGTTAAATCTATTTCTCTAAATTCAGTATTGCCTTCTAATTCTTCAGATAAATCATGGTAAATTTTGATAGATTCTCTAGATATTTTTTTACTTAAATCAGTAGTTGCAAAGTAATCTCCAACCCCACCATAACTATAGTAAGTAGCATTTTTAAAGTTAGATTCTTTCTCTAATAATAAAACCTTTAATCCTTTTTTTACAAGTTCATAACTTAAAGTCGAACCAGTTATTCCACCACCGATCACAATCCAATCATAAGTTTGCAAATGCATTATTCAATTCCAAGTTTTTTATCTATGATAATTTTATTTTTTTCTCATCTAGAGAGTATTAACTTATATAAATTTAAAATCAAAACCAAGATTAAATTAATCTATATACTAATAATTATAGATTATGAATTTTCTCTTTGTACTTCAATTATTTCAGTATATTCAAATTGATTGGGACTTTGTTTAACTAAAGGATAAATATTACCATTTAATTCAATAGAATCCCATTGAGAATCTGACTTAGGAGAATTATAGACTAAAATATATTCTTTGCCAAGATAAGAATCTATTTCTGATGCCACTTCTCCTCGCCATTGAGTTTTAGTAACCAAAACAATTAATTGATTGGCTAAAATAGGAAGAGATTTAGCTACTTGTCGTCGATAAATTTCATCTAAACTCCCAAAAGGAGAATCCATTACTACGGGAAAAGTACTACTATCAGGACCCATCAAAGTATTATATTTACTCCATTCTCTAACTCTATGGATTATTCCTCCGATAAAGGATAAACTCAGGATTTGGTTTTCTCCAGTAGAAGCCGCAACTGGTATAGCTATACCAGAGGTATTTTCCACTAAAGTTAATTCATAGTTTTCACTAATTCGAGGAAGATAAGGTGTAAAGGATATAGATGCAAAAATTTCTTGCACTTTTTCTTCTAAAGACACTCTAAATTGTTTTTCTAAACGAGCTTTTACTTCAATCAATCTTTGAATACTTTCTTGAGTTGCTTGAATTCTTTTTTTAGCAAGATTTTGTTTATCTTCTTTCATTTTATGCCGAGTAATTTTCTTGCTTAACTTATCTAATTCTTGGTTAATACTTTCAATTTTTTGTTGATTTGCACCTTTTTCCAGAGTTAAGTTTTTGATATAAGTTTCAATAGTATCAATATTTTGTTGTAATTTTTGAATATCTTCATCAGGATACTGCCTTAATTTAGTTTTAATCTCATCTAATTCATTTTCAGCTTGGGATAATTCCTGACGCCATTGATTCATATTTTGTTGATATTTATCCGCTTGCTGCCAAAAATCTGATTCTTGGTTTTCAAGATTAACTACTTCAGCCTCCATACGAATAGCATTTTCTTCTACATGAGCAATTCCCGCTTTATCCATCCAATTTTTGACATTCTGATAAAATTCTGTATCTGGTTTTAACTCTCTACCACAAATGCAATTTTCTGATTCTAATAATTTGCTAACAAATTGTTTTTTAATCCCGCTAGGAATTTGCCCTTTATTTCTTAAATTTTCAACTATTTTTTTAAAATCTTCAATTATTTCTGGAATTAATGCTGTATAACCTCGTCGAGAAATTTGTTGTTTTACTTGATTATTTGCTTCCACCATTTTTTGCCTTAAAGACTTTTCTAATTCTTCAAGTTTATGTCTTTGATTTTGTAATTTTGTTGCCCCAGTTAATTCTAGTAAATGTTTAGAAATAGCTTTCTTATCTGTTTCATTTTCTACTAATTCTAATTCAATTTTTTCTTGCCTTTGATAAAGATAATTTCTTGCTTCTTCCTGTTTATTTTGTTCTTTTAAGAGTTTTTTAGTTACTGGATCCCCAATAGCTTTTAATTCATTTTCCAAAGTTTTCCTAGCTTTTTTCAAATGTTCAATGGCACGATCTAAAACTTTTACCCCGATTAACTCTTTAGTATCTTGAGGAATTTTATTCTTTTCTCCATAGCGAAAAATACGATCTAAATGCTCTCCATCGAAGAAGAAATATTGATGTAAACTTCGTGGTAAAATCCCCTCAATAATATCATCAGGTTGTTCAAGTGGAGGAAGCCAACGCCCATTATCACCTGCCACCATCATCAACAATTGGGCATCACTATATTGAGTTTGATTCTCTTTATTTTGATAAGCAAAACATCGCCGTTTTACCTGATATTTTTTACTATCATGTTCAAAATAAACTTGTACCCAACATTCCACAGAAGCACCTAATTTTACCTCAGTAATAGCCCGTTTATTAACTAATCTATTGGGAGAAGCAAAAGCCGCAGTAAATTGATTGTATAAAACCCAAGTAAAGGCATTAATTAATGTTGTTTTTCCCGCTCCATTATTGCCATGAATTATAGTTGTATTGCGATTACCACTAGCTAAAATTATCTCTGGAGTTTCCCCATAAAATTGACGAAAATTACATAATTGAATGGAAATTAATTTCATTGCACAACTTGTTTAATAATTGTCAAAATATCGTCATTAATATTTTTAAAATTCTTCTTATAGAGTTTGCTTTTTTCTAATTCTAAAACTCGTTCAATTATTTCACGCACTTCAGGAGATGCGCTATTAATTGGCTCTTGTATATTAGAAATATTTTGTTTTTTTACCATAATTTATATTTTTAAAATTAATTATTAAACCTTTAGTTATTACTTAATAAAACTCTACTCTAACAAATTAAATTTGTCTTGAAGTAGCAATAATTTATCCATAGCCTCATCAGAATTATCTGCTAATTTAGCAAATTCAATTGCTCTTTTTAACTCTTTAGAAGCAAGATTTCTTTCAACTTGTAGAGATTCCCTATCCATGTTTGGAGGCATAACAATCATATCAAAAAGATTCGCAAAATCTTTCCCTGGATAGGGGCGTAAAATTCTACCACGACGCTGAATAAATTGACGAGGATTAGTAGTGCTTGCTAAAATCACTGCATTTTTAATAGCAGGAATATCAACTCCTTCATCTAAACAGCGAATAGCTATCAATCCTTGTAATTGGCCACTTTCAAATTGTTGACGAATTTCCTCTCTTTCTTTAAGAGGAGTTTTAGCGGTATAAGTATTAACACGATAACCCAACTCACTACCTAAAATCCGAGTAACAGCAGCAATTTGACGATTTAAACCTACATCATTTTGATTACCATCACCGCAGTAAAATAAAGTATGAGAAGTATTTTTTCGAGGTAACATTAATTCTTTTAAAGCATTTAATTTATTAGCAGCACCTGCAATTAAACGGGATCTTTGTATTAATAAAGATTTCAAAGTTTCATTATCTTCCAGTCTAAAATTCCCATTAAAATTCCCATTAAAATTCCCATCTAAATTATGATTATTTTGACGAAGTGCCCAACCAATACGCTTAGTTAATTTAGCATAAGTAAAAGCTTCAGATGAAGTTAATTCCACAAAAATAGGATAATAAAAATAAGGAACCAAAGCACCTTTTTTGATGGCATCTTTTAAAGTAAATTCTGGTTGTAAAATAGGACCAAAATAATTAAAAATAGAATCGGTACCATCAGAATCAAAATACCTTTCAGGAGTAGCAGAAAGGGCAAGACGTAAGCCAATATTACGAGGTAAACTTTGCTCTAATTTTTGAGCACCTAAATTGTGAGCTTCATCTCCGACAATTAAAGTTTTTTCTGGGAAAAATTTCAATTGAGATTGGAAGCCAATACTAATTAAAGTAGAATTAGTGGTAATAACAGTCACAAAAGATTGATTACTATTAAGAATATTGTAGAGTTGGGAAGAGAGTTGAGTTTGCCAATTATGAACATTTTCAAAAGCAAGAATAGGTTGAAGATTAAATTTGTGACACTCTCTTTCCCACTGAGTGACAAGATGTCTAAAAGGACAAACTATTAATAATGCGTCTAAATTAATTTTTTCATAAAGTTCTACCGCAATGGCTAAAGCAATTATAGTTTTGCCACTACCAGTTGCCATTTTCAATGTACCTCGTCCCATATTTTTCAACCAACTAACTACAGCTTCACGTTGATAGTCTCGTAATTGAAGATAATGAGGTATTTGCGGAATATTTTGAATTCTATCAGTATGATAAAAATTACTAGATTCAGAAACTTTTTTATTTTTATATTTTAAATATTTACTATATTTATAGCTATTAGCTAAAAGTTCCCAATCAATTTGAGAAATTTTAAATTTATTTTTTGAATAAAAGTTATTTTTTAGTAG
>JANQIW010000072.1 GCA_028281945.1 Prochloraceae cyanobacterium PL24a_bin.78 | reverse complement strand
GGTTTATTTAAGTCATCTAATGGGATATTAGTCAATGCAGATATTAATGGAGCAGCGCAAATTATTAGAAAAGTATTCCCAAAGGCATTTGATGTCAATGGGATAGAGAGTGTCGCCGTTACACCATTATTGGTAAATCCAGTATAAACTGGGAATTTGTGTAGATTTGTGCAGATTTTCACGAACGGTTTCAAGTTGGTATAAATCTCAAAAATTGATCTGGCTTTGAATATAATACGGGTTAATTATAAGGAAAAATTTTTAATCTATGCTAGTCTTCCCCTGTCTTCCTTGTCAACAGAAGTCTTCCAGTCAGGATAATAACCAAAATTTATTTTCCCTACTCTCAACCATCAAAGCCTAATATCAATTTTCAAAAATAGTGATAGAGTTTGAAAATCCTCAATTTAGGATAATTAATCCAAATTTATTTTTCCTAATCTCTAGTATCAATGGATAATTATCTATCTTCCCATTCCACCTATTCCACCCATTCTCCCTTGTCTTCCCCATCCTTGATTTAAGTAATAAGTAATAAGTAATAAGTAATAAGTAATAAGTAAATAACATGCACTTTTTTCTCCCAAGTCTTCCCGACTCTCCCTTGTCTCATCTTCACCTAAGTCTATCATACTTTTGGAAATGTGATATTACTCTCCCCATCTCCCCATCTCCCAATCTCCCATCAAGGTGTCTATCAAAATTATGGGAAAAACAATATAAAAGTTTAGATTTAAAAGGAGTCTGTAACAATTGATTAGTATATCTGAAAATTATAAAGCAGAAATTATCCAACCATATTTACCAGCTTTAATCGCTATTGGAGTTAATTTTCAACGAGATGATGCCATAGAAGCCATTGAATTGTGTAATGAAGGTTTAGAAGATGCTTGTCAGGCTTTTATCATGTGGTGGGAAAAGCGAGAGAAATACTTGCAGCATCCCACTGCGGGTTTTATTAAAGCTTTATATGATGGTTGGAAGCTACCCCCAAATGTCTGGCAAGATGAAATTCTTACTTTACCCGAATTGATGCCTAGATACCAAAAATGGTTAGATAAAGCGATCGAATTTTGGGGAAATGATTTTGTGAATTCTGGTATTATGGATATTGGTATAGATATGAATGGCTTTGAATTTATTCGTCTTGTAAATGATGAAGTTTTTAGCTTAGATTTTGTCTATCGTATAGGTTTTCCTGCTTTTCGCGAGAAAATATCTAAATGTCTATTAGAAATAGAACAAAAATATCAAGAAGAATTACAAAGACAACAGTTGATAGCTAACTTTAAACAAAGATTCCATTCTTTTTGAGGGTAGTTTCTCAATGATTTAGTTGTTAATTTATCATAATTAAGAGGAGTTTATGTCTGAATCTGTAAAACGTGCACGGAAATTATATCAAAATTATGCTCAACAAAACAATCCTCTTGGATGGTTTGAAGCTTTATATCAGGAAGCAAATGAAACTTATAGTAATATTCCTTGGGCAAAATTAAAGCCAAATTCTCAGATAGTAGCATGGTATGAAAAAAATAAAGATAAATTAGAATGTGATGCAACTTTAGTTATTGGTTGTGGATTAGGTGACGATGCAGAATTTTTAGCAAGTATGGGGCATCAAGTTACGGCATTTGATGTATCTGAGAGTGCTATTAATATTTGTAAGAAACGGTTTCCTGAATCTAGTGTCAGATATGAAGTACAAAATTTATTATCTCTTCCACAAACATGGCGAAGAAAGTTTTCTTTTATATTAGAATGTTATACTCTACAATCTTTACCTCCATCTATATTAGAAAATGCTATGTCTTCTATTGCTGAATGTGTTGCATCAGAAGGAAGATTATTAGTTATCGCTCGTGGTAGAGATGAAAATGAAGCTACTGAAACTGTACCTTTTCCCCTTACTTTTACTCAGCTAAATTTATTTAACAAGACGGGATTAGGATTAGTCAAATTTGAAGATTATTTTAAAGGAGAAGAAAAGTCAGAAAGAATCTTCCGTTGTGAGTTTATTAGATAAACTTATATTTAAAATGTTTTTTTTTGATTAGGGATTATCTTTTAACGGTAGAATATTATCATCGAAAATGGAGAATATTTAGTACACTAGGATAATAAATATCATTTTTTTTACCGTGATAGAAAATGGCTAAAATGGCTGACGGGGAGACTTGGGAAGACTTGGGAAGACTTGGGAAGACTTGGGAGATACTAGCATACATTAAAAATTTTTCCCTATAATTAACCCGTATTATCTTGAAAATCCAGATAATTTTTGAGATTTTTGTCAACTTGAAACCTGATGAATAGGTTAAACTAAACCTCTATTGAAAGGAAAATTTTTTAAAGCTAACATACTTGAAACCCTTATAGAGAATAGTATTGAATATACCATGTCACCCCTTCAGCTAAAATGGCTAGAATTTATATCGTTTTTTTTAAAAGATTGATATAGATAATTTGATATAAATGCTAATCTTGTTAAATTTATAATGAGAAAGTCTATCATGGTTTTAGAAAATTGATATTATTTTAATTGGCTGAAACTCCCGAAAAAACAAAAATTTACTGAAAAATTATAAAGACAGTTTGAGTTGAGGATTTGGCATTAGAATTATACATTTTTTTACAGTGATAGATATTAAGAGTGGAGGGAATAGAGAGAATGGAGGGAATGGAAAGAATGGGAAGATAGAGAATTATTTGTTGATAAGAGAGAGTAGAAAAAATAAATTTTGGTTAATTATCCTAGATTGAAAATTTTTCAAAAAAATCATTATTAAAAACAAATTGGTATATTATTATTTTTCTTTAATAGTGATAAATATGGAGAATGAGGAGATGGAGAGATTCGGGAGAATGGGGAGAAAAAGAATTAGAAGTTGATAGTGAGATTAAGGAAAAAGTTTTTCTTAATTCCCCTAAAATTAGGAATTTTTAACTCTATCATTAATTTAGAAAAATGATATGATACGAAATCTTGTTTTAAAAAACGACAAACATTAAATCGATAAAATCCACTCTATACAGGAATCGAGGATTTTAAAATAAACTGGCTATGTAAACCAGATTTGCTACAATCTTATGTTTCTAATCTTATTTTTCCCTCATTTTTGCTAGACATCCTTAAGAAAAAGACTTAAGAAGACTTGGGAGATTCATTATTGGATGTCAATCCTAGATACAGGATAGCTTTAACTCTAGCATTACAATATACAAATTGGTATAATACTAAATCCTGAATTCAAAGCTACCTTACTTTAATTGCTTGGAAACCCATAAAAAAGAAGAATTGGATTGAAAATCATAAAGCCAGTTTGAGTTGGGGATTTACTATTTTACTAAATTCTGAATTCAAAGTTGCTTTATTTTAATCAACTAGAATCTTGGAAAAAAGAAGAATTGGATTGAAAATTATAAAGCCAGTTTGAGTTGGGGATTTGCTATAAAAGGTGGATAAAAATAATTTGAGATAAACCCTCACGGGGATACTTCCGTTGACTTGGGAAGACTTGGGAAGACTTGGGAAATACTACCATACCTGACGGGGAGACTTGGGAAGACTTGGGAAGACTTGGGAAGACTTGGGAGATACTAGTATACATTAAAAATTTTTCCCTATAATTAACCTGTATTATCTTGAAAACCAGATAATTTTTGAGATTTTTGCCAACTTGAAACCTGATGAATAGGTTAAATTAAACTTCTATTGAAAGGAAAATTTTTTTTAGCTAACATACTTGAAACCCTTATGCAGAGTAGTATTGACTATACCATGTTACCCTTTCAGATGTCACCCATTAATACTAAATCCGGTTATGAAACAAGCTTTATTGGCAAGGTAGAATTCAGAATAGCCTAGCGGCAAGGCTAACGCCTACGGAATTCCCAATAGCCTAGCGGCAAGGCTAAAGCCAACGGAATTCAGAAAAATTAGGAGATAAAACAGTTTTTTAATAAGTCAACGTTGAAAATAGGATTTGGTATAAGATATAAATCCTCATATTTTTAAATTTAGAATCAGGAAATCTAGCATTGTTTTAGAAAATTGCTATAAAACCTCTTGGGAAATGATTTATTTTTTTATTGATTAAGCAAGAAAATTCAGTTAGTTTTAGAAGATAAAGCTATTCTCTTCTATGATGTTATTTTTTTGAACAAAACTCATATCCCATGAATTTCAGGTTGATTCTTATAGAAAAATTGAATAAGATTCCTCTTTTGAGATTTTTAAGATAGATTTTTACTCAAAAACCTTGTAAAACTGACGAATATTGTGGTTATCATTTAACACAAAACCTTGATATTCAACCCAAGCGTGCGCCTCAAAAATGCCTTCAAATTTCCTTACACCCAGACAAATATTGCTATCTATCCCATTAAAACGCAATAAATACCATAAAACCAACGATTTTCTCAGGCAGTTTGAACAAAAAAAACAATAACTAGCAGCAATATTTACGACACTACCAATAGTTTTAGCCTTTCCTTTCAGATTAGAATCCATAGAAGTAGGAATAGGAGATAACTTAGTAAGAATAAATTTAGTTTTATTAGTCCCCAATAGAGTTAAAAAAATAGTAACTAAAGGTAATAAAACCATAGCCACTACTAATAACCATTGCTCTTGAAATGAAAGCTGTATAAACTTTTTCCCTTTATCAAACAAATTATCCCATAACTTATCAAATAAATTATCAACCAACAATTTCAATCAAACCCTCCTTCAGTAATTTTTCAATTAAAAAAAATAAATCTTTTAAAAGTTCCTCTGGTTCTACTTCATATTCCGCTAAAAGTTGTTTATATGCGTCTTTAATAGATTCAGATTCTTGTAAAAGTCTCAACATTCGAGTACCTACATTATTTAATCCGTAATATTCCTCCTGTTTACAATCAAGAAATACAGCTTCATCATCTATTTCTTGTATAAGAATATTGCTATCTAGTTTAATTTTTTGCTCTAATTTAATTTCCATAAAAATCTTAGATAAAAATAATGAGAGAAAGAATTGTAATAATACTTCTCTTTCTCCCTTAACCTGGCAAACCTATTACTCGATTAATAAAAATCAAGACATAGACTTATATATTATGCAGAAGTTACTGCTTCTTGTTCCTCTTTTGGCTGTAAAGTTGCATAAAGACGATTAAGAGCATTTAGATAAGCTCGTGCCGAAGCTACAATAATATCTGTATTTGCTGCATAACCTGAATAAATTTTTTGTTCGTGTTTAATACGAATAGTCACTTCTCCCATAGCATCTATCCCTCCTGTTACGGATTTAACAGAGAATTCAATCAAATTATTAGGAATATTTATGACACGATTAATAGCCTTATACACCGCATCCACAGGACCCGTACCAATAGCTGCATCGCTCAATTCCTTACCATCAGGAGTTCTAAGAGTTACAGTAGCCGTTGGAGAAGAACGATCGCCACAGGAAACTTGAACTAACTCAAGACGGAATAATTCAGGAGGTTGACCAATTTCATCATTAACAATAGCCTCCAAATCCCAATCAGTAATTTCCTTCTTCTTATCTGCAACATCTTTAAAGCGAAGAAAAGCCTTATTCAATTCAGTTTCAGATAAATCAAAGCCCAATTCTTTTAATCTAGTTTTGAAAGCATTACGCCCTGATAATTTGCCCAAAACAATTTGATTATCAGTTAAACCAATAGATTGAGCATCCATGATTTCATAAGTCAACTTATTCTTGAGCACCCCATCTTGGTGAATACCTGATTGATGGGCAAAAGCATTAGCACCTACAATCGCCTTATTAGGCTGGACTATCATACCAGTGAGATTAGATACCAAACGAGAAGTTTTATAAATTTGGGTAGTATCAATATTAGTTAAAGGCACAGTAGATTCTGGTGCTCTTCCTAAGAAAGTATTAAAATATTGACGACGAACGTGAAGTGCCATGACTAACTCTTCAAGGGCAGCATTACCCGCTCTTTCCCCGATCCCGTTAATCGTACATTCAAGTTGTCTAGCACCATTTTTCACAGCTTCTAAGAAGTTAGCTACTGCCATACCTAAATCATCATGGCCATGTACAGAAATAATCGCTTGATCTATATTAGGTACATTATCCTTAATGCCTTTAATTAATCCCCCAAATTCACTAGGAGTCGTATAACCTACGGTATCAGGGATATTAATGGTAGTTGCACCTGCGGCGATGGCTTTTTCCAATAGTGGATAAAGAAATTCAGGATCGCTACGGCCTGCATCTTCTGGGGAGAATTCTACATCATCCACAAAAGATTTAGCATAAGCTACCATTGCTGGTGCGATTTCTAATACTTCTGCTCTAGTTTTTTTCAGTTTATATTTTAAATGTATATCGGAAGATGCTATAAAAGTATGTATACGTGCTTTATGAGCTGGTTTTAGGGCTTCTGCCGCAGCTTTAATATCTTTTTCGGTTGCTCTAGCCAAACCACAAATTGTCGGGCCATTTTCAGTGCCTACAGATTGAGCTATTTTTTGTACCGCTTCAAAATCTCCAGGACTAGAATAGGGAAATCCTGCTTCGATAACATCTACCCCCAACTTAGCAAGAGCTTTAGCAATAGTTAATTTTTCTTCTATATTTAGAGTCGCTCCGGGTGATTGTTCTCCATCTCTAAGGGTGGTATCGAAAATAATGATGGGATTGCTTTCGGCAGTGGGCTGGGGGCAATCACTATCCTGATTTTGTTTCATGGCAAAATTGATTTAATTGGTTTTATATTTGCTTAGTTTTAGGACATATTACTAATAGATTATCTATCCATTATAATCTGAATTAAGTTAAGTTTGTGGTATTTTTTCATCAAAAATCTATTTTTTCAATATAATTGCGAATACCATTTAAGTCTATATACCGATCCGTTGCATTTCTTAATTCTCTGGCGATCATTCCTTCTGTAGATACTACGGTTATGTGAGTATTTTTTGAACGTAATAATTCAATGGCTCTTTCAAAGTCTCCATCTCCACTAAAGAGGATCACTCGATCGTATTGTTCTACGGTATTAAACATATCCACCACGATTTCGATATCCAAGTTAGCCTTTTGAGAATATCGTCCGGAGGAATCATCGTAATATTCTTTTAAAATTTTGGTGCGTACAGTGTATCCCAAACTAATTAAAGCATCCCTGAATCCTCGTTGATCTTGGGTATCTTTCAAACCTGTATACCAAAAGGCATTAATTAAACTCACGCTAGGATCATTTGTAAAGAATTCTAATACTCGTTTTGGATCAAAAAACCAACCATTTTTTTGTTGGGCATAGAACATATTATTGCCATCTACAAATATTGATAACCTTTCCCGATAATAATAATATTTCTTTTTCTCTTTGCCATTATTGTTTTCTGGTTTATCGAGGTCTAAAGTTATTTGAGCTTCAATACCATTACCATTTCCATTACTTTTAAGACTAGGGGGACTAATGGTACTAATTGGTTGAATTGGTTGAATTGGTTGAATTGGTTGAATTGGAGGACCTATTAGTTCACTGCTAGTTTCATACCCTACATTATGATTTATTAAATTACTATCCATATATTTGATTCCTTATATATTACCAAGTTACTTGTTTCCTCTAAAACCCTCTTTTTTTCAATTTTTTATTACTTAATTAATATTTTTTTGTTTAAAAAGTTTGATGATAAAAGAGTTTTAGAATAATTTTTATTTATTTTATCCTATTTTATCTTACTCTATAAAAGAACACAACTATTAATTTGATTGTGTGCAGCGTACTGCTAGAGACAATTGAATAAGAGCAATTTGACACTAACTAATATCAGTCAGGGCCTTATTAATTAAATTTAGCTTTAAATTAAACCATTATGTCAAATGGAATACTTCTTTTTTTTTTAGGTTTTTAATTCAAGTTTGATAAGAGCACCAATCACTCCAACCCCCTGGATAAAGTAGAGCATTCTTAAATTGGAGCAATTCCAAACAGAAGAGATTAACACAAGCTGTCACGCCAGAGCCACAATAAACCATAATTTCTTGGTTATCTTGATATTTAGCCCAAATTTCTTTTAACTCACTAAGAGGACGTAAATAACCTTGAGAATCAGTAACATTTTTCCAAGGCTCATTAACAGCTCCTGGAATATGGCCTGCTATAGGATCAATTGGTTCTACTTTTCCCAAATAACGATCGCCATCACGAGAATCAATTAAAACCACACCATCTAAGTCTTTTTTTCCTTTAACAGTATCAAGATCCACCACCCAATCTAGTTGAGGTTGCCCCTTAAAAAATTCTGTAGAAGAGGGGATTGGTTTTAGATCAGATGTAGGATAGGAGGAAGCAAGCCAACTATTCCATCCTCCATCAAGTAAAGCAACTGGTCCATGTCCCAAAAAACGCAATAGCCACCACAAACGCGCGGCAAAAGCAAAGCGAGAATCATCATAAGCTATTACTTGAGTTTGCTGATAAACTATGCCTAATTTCCCCAGTTTTTCCATGAACGAGTCTAAATTTGGCAATGGATGACGGCCGCCATGTTGTGATTTTGGAGAAGATAAATCTTGATCTAGATTTAGATAATAAGCACCTGGAATATGATTTTTAAGATATTCTTGATATCCCCATTCGGGATCTTTTAATTGAAAGCGACAATCTATGATAACAAGATCTTTTTTTCCTAAGTTTTCTAATAACCATTGTGATGAAACTATATTTTTTAACATCGAACAATTTTATTTTATTTAGTACAGGACAATTTTTTTATAATTAATAAACAATTACGATTATCTTCCGTTGGTCGATAACTTAGATGTTCCGATATTTTATGTAATATTTCTATTCCTCTTCCACCTCCATTAAGATTTGATGTTTTTTGATGTAAATTATTGATAAACAATTGTAAATCAAAGGGCGGGCCATAATCCCATATTCTAATTTCAATATTTTCTTGTAAAAGAGTTACTTCTATTTCAATGGCAATTTTAGCAGATAGCCCTTTATGAGCATGACGAACAGCATTGGTAAATCCTTCTGCTAATGCTAATCGGCTTTGAAGCCAATCTTCTGTGGGAATCCAAGGTTCGTGAATTTCCTCAAATTTGTACAAAACTCGAGATAATTCTTCTAGATTGCTAGAAACTTGGAATGCTTTTTTTTTAAGGATTTTCAATTGGGATTGTGCCTTTTTTGGCAACCCAAAGCCATCAGCCATCATGGATTAAATAAACTTTTTAGATACTCAATTCTCTAGTTTAAATTGAGATTTTGTTAACTTAAGGTAAAACTACAACTGTAACAGTAATTACAAAAATCTAGAAGATTAGTAAAATCCTTATAGGTTTAATCTTAACCTCAAAATATTTTGGTTAATTACAATTGATGTAGTGTTTCTAAAGCTATCCTTAAGTATAACCTGTTTTCTCCATCCCTCAAAATCTACTTGGAGATTCCATCAAAAAAGAAAATTTTTTCCTTCTATGACTCAAATTCTAATTATTGATGACGATGAAACTATTCAATTTTTACTAAATAAAACTCTTAGTCGTAGCGGTTATGAGATTATCTTAGCTAGTGACGGCAAAGATGGTTTAGCCAAAGCCATTAAATTTCGTCCGGCTATGATAATTTGTGATTGGTTGATGCCTGAAATTGATGGACTAGAAGTTTGTCGTCAAGTTAAAGCAATCCCTCAACTTTCTACCACTTTTTTTTTATTGCTTACCTCTAGAGGGACGGTAGAAGATCGGGTTGAGGGTTTAGATGCAGGCTCTGATGATTTCTTGTGTAAACCGATTGAAATGCACGAATTATTAGCTCGAGTGAGAGCGGGTTTGAGATTACATCAACTCAGTCAGGATTTACAAAGGCAAAAAGAACTTTTAGAAGCTGAGTTGGCTGAAGCGGCAGAATATATTCGTTCTATTTTACCGGAACCGATGAGAGAGTCTCAAATTACCATTGATTTTCGTTTTATTCCTTCAAGACAATTAGGAGGTGACAGTTTTGATTATTTTTGGCTTGATGATGAGCATTTAGTTATTTATTTGTTGGATGTTTCAGGCCATGGTTTACGTGCTGCTTTACCTTCTATCTCTGTGATTAATTTACTTCGTTCTCGGGGATTATACCAAGTTAATTATTATCAACCTAGTCAAGTTTTAAATGGTTTAAATCAAACTTTTCAAATGACTCGTAATAATGATAAATATTTTACGATTTGGTATGGGGTTTATAATTATAAAAAACGTAAATTAAGTTACGCTAATGCTGGTCATCCTCCAGGTATTCTACTCTTTTTCGATGATCAAGGTCAAATTCAAAAGCAAGTTTTTAAAAATACCGGTTTACCTATTGGGATGTTTCCTGAGCCAAAATTTCAAGAAATAGAAATCAAAGTACCTCGTTTATCTAGTCTTTATCTGTTTAGTGATGGTATTTATGAAATTAATATAGATGAGGATAAATTATTAGGAATTCATGAATTTATTAATTTACTTTATAAATATCAACAAAATAACGGAAATAATTTAGATTACTTATTACAAAAGGTTAAAAATTTTAATTATTATCCCTATTTTAATGATGATTTATCTATTATGCAAATCGATTTTTTTTAATTATTAGTGTTATCAAAGACTAGAAGAAATAGCGTTCTCAAAATCTTCTCGAGAGGGATAAATTTCAAATACTCGATCCATGCTTGTTAGTTCAAATAACATTCTAATTTGCTCATTTATAGAACAAATAAACATTTCTCCTCTCGCTGTTCTGACAGCTTTTAGTGCTAAAACTAATGCCCCTAAACCTGAACTATCCATAAAGGTAACATCTTGAAAATCCACTAATAAAATGTCTACTGTTCTTTCAATAATATTATCAATTTCTTGGCGAAATTCAATTGCTTTTGTTCCATCAAAAATTCCCTTTGGTTGAACTACTTTAACAATTTTCATAAGATAGAATTTCCTCTATGTTTTGCTTTAATAATGTCAACTTCTTTGCTATAAGTTTTAAATATGCAAATATTTACCTTGACTTGGAAGTCTCAAAATTTTGCTATCATCCTATCATTAATTAGAAAATTATATCAAAAATTTTAGCGTATTTTTTATGACAAAAACTTTCCTATATCAATACCCTCCCTTAGTTGCTGGAACCTTACTCAAACGTTACAAAAGATTTTTAGCTGATATTGAATTAGAAACAGGGGAGATGATTACTGCTCATTGTCCTAATACTGGTAAAATGACGGGGGTTTGTACTCCTGGAAGTCTAGTTCAAGTATCTAAAAGTGATAATAAAAAACGCAAATTAGCTTATACATTAGAAATGATTCAAGTTCATGATTCTTCTCCTACTTGGGTAGGGATTAATACTACACTTCCAAATAAGGTGATAAAAATAGCTTTAGAAAAACAATTATTCCCTGAATGGAATCTAAATTATACTGAAATTTTTTCTGAAGTTCCTTATGGAAAAGATCATAAAAGTAGGATAGATTTTCTCCTCAAAAGTGATTCTAATTTGCCTATTTATTTAGAAATAAAAAATACCACTTTAGCTCAAGAAAATATGGCATTATTTCCTGATACAGTAACAACTAGAGGGCAAAAACATTTGCAAGAATTGATTTCTTTATTGCCTCAAGCTCATGGGATTATGTTATATTTTATTAACCGTAGTGATTGTGTTGATTTTGCGCCAGGAGATAGTCTCGATCCTGTTTATGGTAAACTTTTGCGAGAAGCAATTAATCAAGGTGTCAAGATTTTACCTTGTCGTTTTGAAGTTACACCTACAAGTATTTACTACTTGGGTTTAGCAAATTTAATCCTTAATTAACTCTAAATAATTATTATTAATTTGTTGGTTTAACCTAAACTAATATAAATATAATAAAGATTAATGATTGATAATTAATGATTAAAAAAAAGAATAGCTTTTGTTCTCATTTTTTAGCAATGTTTGTGGATAATTATCCCACTTTAATCTTAGCAAATTGGAATTTATAGATTAATTTAACTATCAAAGTAACTGGCTATTTCCAATAACAATAATACCGTAAAAGAATATTAATATATAAATGCTAAAAATTAGAATTTAAAAAATGTTATATCTTATATTTTATTTATAAAAATAAATATTCTTAAGTAATAATCAATTAAATAATTATAGAAAAAACAAATGGATTTACAACAAGTTATTATAGTTTATAAAGCAGGACATCCTGAGAGTAAATCTTGGTCAGAAAAATGTGCGAAAGAATTAGAAGAGCGTAATTGTAAAGTTTTAGTAGGCCCTAGTGGAATCAAAGATAATCCTTTTCCAGTCTTTTTAGCGTCTTCTACCTCCAAGATTGATTTAGCTTTAGTCTTAGGAGGAGATGGAACTATTCTTGCTGCGGCAAGGCATCTTTCTCAAGAAGATATACCCATTTTAGGGGTAAATATTGGGGGCAATTTAGGTTTTCTGAGTGAGCCTTTTGAGTTATTCCAAGATACTCAGGCTGTTTGGCAGCGTTTAGATAATGATATTTATGCGGTAGAGCGACGGATGATGCTTGAAGCTCGTCTGTTTGAAAATTCTGCCTCAGGATCCAAACCAGTTAGTGAAAGTTTTTTCTCTCTCAATGAAATGTGTATTAAACCAGCTAGTATCGATCGAATGCCCACTTCGATTTTAGAAATGGAAGTAGATGGAGAAATCGTAGATCAATATCACGGAGATGGGTTAATTGTGTCCACACCTACTGGTTCTACTTGTTATACTACTTCTGCCAATGGCCCTATCTTACATCCAGGGATGAATGCCATTGCTGTTACACCGATTTGTCCTCTGAGTTTATCTAGTCGGCCAATTGTCTTACCTCCAGCATCTACTATCAATGTTGCTCCTTTGAGAGATTATGAACTACATACTAAATTATGGACTGATGGCTCTTTAGCTACACCAATTTGGCCTAATCAGTGGGTATCAATTAAGATGGCTCCATATATGGCTAAATTTATTATCCTCAGAGAAACTAATTCTTTTTATAAGACTTTACAGGATAAATTACAATGGGCTGGAACAAGAATTCATTATCAATAAAATATTGTTGGTAAAATTTGGTATTATGGTTATATTTTTTTAGCCAAAATTTCAAAAAGTCAAAATTTTATAGAGGAAAATTAAACTAAAATTAAACTTAAGTTTCTTAAGAGTTTGATTGATTCTTGGACTTTATTATTTTTACCTAGATTTTTTTTGTTTAAAATAGCAAAGGTTTAGGCTTTTGACATTAACTTTTTCATTTGAGATTTAAAAGCTTCAATAGCTTCTTGACTAGGATTAGTTTTTTTCCAGCTTTCACGTGCCATTAAATGCTTTATCCAAGCTGTTATATTAGGATATTCTTTGATGGATATACCAAAATTTGGGAAGATAGGAATCACACTTCCTGCTACTACTTCAGCTAAAGTTAGTTGATTTTCTACAAAGTAGCTACGATTATCTAATAATTTCTCGAAATAGGTTAAAACTTTTCCTACATTTTCTTTTGCTTGCTTGAGGGTTTTTTCATCTTGTTTAGAAAATCCCATAGCTTCTTGAATCAGTGGTCTTATTTTTGGGACTAATTCATTAATAGTTACCATTTCTACCATTCTTACAATAGCTATAGATTTAGGATCTTTTGGTAATAAAGATGGTTCAGGGTATTTTGCTTCTATATAATCTAGAATTGCCAAGGATTCTATAACAGAAAAATCTCCATCTTTTAATACTGGAATATGGTGAAATGGATTCATTTCTAAAAATTCAGGTTTAAATTGATCTCCTCCAAGATTCACATCTATTAGTTCAAAGTCTACTTGTTTTTCTAATAATGCAATCCATACTCGGCGAGAATTGAACGAAATTGGGAAGTGATATAGTTTTAACATGGTAGTCAGTTGAAGAGTTTCTGAGGGTCAGTATAGCACAGATTAATATCAATTTTTGGGTAATTATGATAAGCATTGATTTGAAAGAATGGGGAGAATGGGGAGAATGGGTGATGGTTTTTACTGAGATGTTTTTTTTGAGAATGGGAAGAATGGGGAGAATGTGAGGAATGGGGAGATTGGGAGGAATGGGGGAATGGGAGGAATGGGAGGAATGGGTGATGGTTTTTACTGAGATGTTTTTTTTGAGAATGGGAAGAATGGGAGGAATGGGGAGATTATTCAATTTACAGCTTTATCCCTTTATCCCTAAACTCTATCATTATTGGTGAAAATTAATATAAATAGCAGAGACTAGATATTTTGGGGAATTTCCTTAAAATCTAAAGTCTATGCTATTAGGAATCTAAATTATTTATTTATTACTCTTAATCAAGAGTATGAACTGTATTTATTGAATTTTTACCATGTTGCCTTGTTGTAATTATTTAAGATATTTGGATCTTTGCTAATTAAAATAGCATTATCTAAACTAGCATCAGCGGTAATTATTCGATCGAAAGGATCTTGAGTCCAAGTGATTTCTACACTTTGATCAAGAATTAAATTCAAATCTCGATGGCATATTTGAAGACCAATTCTCTTAGTTAAATCGGAAATAATGGAATCAGATTTCTCACTAAGGCGTTTGATTTCGTAAAGATATTGCAATTCTAAGCGGACTATGGCTGAAATATATAATTCATTGTTATTGATTAAGGTTTTAGCAATGTCGCTTAATTTGTCTGTTAATCCTGCATATAACCATGCCACTACATGAGTATCAAGATAAATCATCGTTTATCTCCTCTATCTCCTCTTCTGACGGAATATTAACTAGTTCATCTGGGTTTCCTTGTATAAAATCAGGTCTAGAAACTAGATTATCTAATTTATCGATTTTTTCTACGGGTATGATTTTTAAAAGTTTTCCGCCTTTTTTAATTTGAAGGGGAATTCCCGTATCTAGCACTTCATCTATTAGGTTATAAATGTTGCTCCTTAATCCGGTAACTGAAACAGTTTTCATGGTGGATTGTTTTCCTTGATAAGTACGTATTTATTTAAGTTAGACGCACGTACATTATATCCTAAAATAAAAAACCTAGTAGAAAGGTTGATATTATTCTTAACATTGCTGAATCAGGAAATCATAATTAGCAAATATCATTTTCAACAATGCGGACGGAGAGACTCGAACTCTCACATCAAAGATACTAGAACCTAAATCTAGCGCGTCTACCAATTCCGCCACGTCCGCTTTTTTATCACTTTAACTATCCTAACACAGGAAAAATCAAAATTCAACTATTTTTGGGAATTTTTGGAAAAATTTCTCTAGAAAAATTTTTGGGTTTTACTAAAATGTATCAGAAGTAAGGATCTAGTATAGATTTGAAGAGTTTAACAATTGTCTGTAATTAATAGAATTTGCCTCTATATTGTTTTTTTGAAGATTTTTGCTTTGAATTAATTTCAATCCAACGTTCTTTCAAAAGAGGTAATTGATTTTCAGATTTTTGGGATTTTGTATAAGCAATACCTCGATATTGGTGAATAGGATTATTTTGGGAAATTACTTCTTCTCTATTTTGATCTTGATCTGTTTCTTGATTTAATTGAGGTGGATTAAGTGCTTGATCTTGATTCTTTTGATCCCCATTGGAAGAGAAATGCTTTTCAAACCAAACTGTCAAATAATACTTATCTTCAACCAGTAAGCAGATATGTTTTTGACTAGTATATTGTTGACAATATTTTAGTGCTTTTTCTTTATATGCTACTGAAAAGCTAGGACCTTCAGCAAAGATTTTATCTAGTATTTTTACGTGAGAGTTTTTACTATCTAGAAATTTTATTAGCTTATTAAAGTTTTCTGGAGTAGTAGATATAATATAGCCATTATTTAGGTCATCTTCATTTTGAATTTCGTCGAACATAGTGAATTTCCTTAACTATTGCGGAGTTATTTTGATTATTTTAAATATAGATTAACATATTTATTGAGGTGTTAAATTAGCCTATTTTATAAATTCAGGTTTGACTTTAGAGTAGGTGTAGCCAATATTTACTGAAAAACCTCTTTAATAAACTTTAAATAATTGGTCTTGGAATGACTTTATTCCCTCAAATATAAGAATAGTTTATAGTTAGGAGGTAGAGCTAAACTTAAATTTTCCTAAAATTTGCTAACGAGATCATCATAATCTTAAAAGGAAACATTGACAATTAAAATAAAATACTGTTATAATATGGGTAGATGAAAATTGATGCAGAGCTTTAATTCTGTATTGGTAAGTTTAATATAAATTATAGTATAACCCTCGAGATTTTGTCAAACATAGACAGACTTCAAACTTAGACAAATTAGTAAAAATTGTCAAACTTATAGAGCAACATATAACCATTAATAATTTTCTAACGAGAGTAAATAAAATACGCCTGTGATAGATAAAAGACGCAAACAAAGCGATCTACCCCAAATTAACGAAAGAATACGTTTTCCCAAAGTTCGTGTCGTCGATGCCGATGGCAATCAAGTAGGGATTATTTCTAGTAGCGAAGCTTTGAGCATTGCTGAGGAAAGAGAATTAGATTTAGTTTTAGTGAGCGATACAGCCGATCCTCCTGTATGCCGAATTATGGATTACGGCAAATTTAAATTCGAGCAGGAGAAAAAGGCTAAAGAAGCTAAGAAAAAGCAACATACTGCTGATGTTAAAGAAGTGAAGATGCGTTATAAAATCGATGAGCATGATTATAATGTTCGGGTTAACAATGCTAAACGCTTTTTGAAGTCAGGAGATAAAGTTAAAGCAACAATCACTTTTCGAGGTAGAGAGATTCAACATACTAATCTTGCAGAGAATTTGCTCAAACGCATGGCAAAAGATTTAGAAGAAGTTGCAGAAGTACAACAAAATCCTAAACGAGAAGGACGAAATATGATGATGATGCTAGCTCCTAAAAAATAAGTAATTTCCTATAATCTAGTCATTTCAAAACAATAATTTCCCATCCCTTACTTAGGGTTGGGTTATTTTGTAGGATTTTTAGTTAAGAAAATTTAGTAATATTTTGGGAAAATAACTATTTCCTATATTTAAATCAAAAGATTATTTTATTCAATAATTAAAGCAATTTTACCTGTATTAGAACCAGTTTCTAAAATCTTATGGGCTATAGCAGCTTCTGCTAGGGGAAAAGTTTGACTTAAATGTATTTTGAGCTTTCCTGAATCGATCCAAGTAGCACATTGTTTGAGAATTTCTGTTTGATGCTTTTGATGTTTGACTAATCCTTGTAAGCTAGGAGTAAGCATTAATTCTAAACTGATTCTTAAATTGCGTTTACGAGCCAATTTCAAATTACCAAGAGAAATATTTGGCTCCAAGATTGTGACTAAATCTCCATATACTTTGACTGCTGAACAAGTATCAAAGAAAGTTTGCCCTCCTACGGTATCAAAAGCTAAATCCACACCTTCTCCTTGACTCCAATCTAGGGTAGCTTGAACAAAATCAGTTTGAGTATAAATAATGGGATAATCCGCTCCAAGTTGGAGAGCTAATCTTGCTTTGTCAGGATTACTAACTGTGGTACAAACTTCGGCACCTTCTAACTTGGCTAAACCAATAGCTACATGGCCTACGCCACCAGCACCTCCATGGATCAAAACTTTTTCTCCAGATTTAATTCTACCACGATCGTATAATGCTTCCCATGCCGTAATCAATACCAAAGGAGCCGCCGCAGCTTCTGCAAAAGAAAGAGAAGTTGGTTTAAAAGCGACTTGATGCTCTTCTACAACAGTCCATTGGGCATAATTACCTGTATTTTTTTCTCCTAATCCACCTGCAAAAAAATAAACCTCATCTCCTGGGGCAAATTTAGTTACCGAAGAGCCAATTTCTTCAACAATACCCGCACCATCACAACCAAGAATGGCTGGAATTTCTTCAGGAAAAAATGTCCCTCTATGACGAATTTTAGTATCAATGGGGTTGATGCCGGCTGCTTTAAGTTTTACCAAAATTTGAGAGCTATTGGTAATTTTTGGCTTTTCAACTTCCTGAAGTTGAAGAACATCAGGATTACCGGCAGCTGTCATCACGATTGCTTTCATCTACTGCTTCCTTTGCTTAGCAATTAAATTATAACATATTCTTATCTATGGCAATTTTTACAATACTGGAGATCATCTTTCATGACTACTCAATGGCAATATTTCCTCAAGTACCTCTTTCAATATTTTTTTATTGCAAACAGCAATTTTTGAAAACTTTCTCTTAGCAAGTGCAAAAGCACTAGAATTGATCTTAGTGATCACTGAAAAGTCAAAAAACAGACAAGAAAAAAATACGCTGTTAGACTTAGATTGTTTAGCTTTAAAAAATTAAATATATGAACAATTTAATTTTAGTTACTCCCTTTATTTCGCCTTTAATTTTAATTTGTGCGGCCATCGAATTTGTAATTTTTGTGTCAATTTTTTTTCAACTTAATCAACAACAAAAACAATTAAGAGATTCATTGTTTAATTTATCAAAGGGTACAAAACATTTTCCTGATTTTGATTCTCAAAGAGGTGTACAAGACGATATAGGAGCATATTTAGATTTTGTGGCTAATGAAATATCATCTAACTCTCAAGACTGTTCTGTCATTCGAGATAATGCTAGAAATCAATCCATGAAACATATTGAGCGTCGTTCTTTTCGGTTATTAAATGCCGCTAGTATTGCCTCTGCGGGAGTGCAAGTTTTTCCATTGTTGGGCATTTTGGGAACTATTTTAGCTTTGGCAGGTATTTCTACTTCTCCTGATGGGTTTAGTGCCACTGCTATTTCCAAAGCCTTTGTTACAGCTTTAGATACCACTATTTTAGGTATGTTATTTGCTATTATTTTTACTATTATTGAGTCTGCCATTACACCTTCAATTGAAAGACTACTGGAAGAATCTCAACGTTATCGCTCTTTGTTATCCCGTCTTTTATTTGATAATTCTCATAAACTAAGGAGGTAAGGTATTAATGAGAAAAGCACGACCTCTATTAGCTCTTACTTGTCTGTTAGACTTATTGTTTGTAATGGTATTTGTCGCGTTACTGTTAGAAGAACCACAAAAGTTAAAAGATTTAGAAAATTTAACTGAAGCTTTACAAATAAAAATAAGTCAATTAGAACAAGACAAATCTCAACTGAGATCAGAAATGGACAAAGCAGTATCTGATTTAAATGAAACTAAATCAAAATTAGGTGAATTAAAACAAGAACTTGAAGAGGAAAAATCCAAAAACAGAGAACTAAAGAAAACTACAATTATTCCTAAAGGTGTATGGCGACAGGATGTTCGTATAAAGGGAAGAGGTCGTTGGAAAGAAGTTAGCACTGGATTTCATTTTCTTGATGCTCAGGGCAAATGCAGAAGAGTCAGATTATCTTTTGATAGTATTAGGGGAGAAATTGCGAAAGCAAAAAGTGAATTACCATGTGACGATCAGCTAAAAGTTTGGGAATGGGATTTTCATGGTCGTACGTCTGGACATGGAAAGTTCTATCTAACCAGACAAAGTGACAATTCATATCATGGATGGGAATGTGCGACCTGAACTGGTCATATGAATCGGGAAGCCGACTTCCCTAGGAGTTTTCCATCTCCTACCCTCATGGAGTAATCCGTAAAAGAACGGTACGGC
>JANQIW010000002.1 GCA_028281945.1 Prochloraceae cyanobacterium PL24a_bin.78 | reverse complement strand
TTATTTCGAGCACTTTTTAAACAGTTAATAACATTAATCCCTTGGTTAAATCAACATGGTTTTGATTTATGTTTAATCAGGTGCAAGATCTGAGTTATACGTCATTTATTTGGATTCTCTGGTGATTCATTAATTAATAATGCCATAGCACCTGGTGCTACTCGTACCACTGCTGATGAAATTGCTAATTTTATTGATTCTTTAATCCCATCCAACAATTTTTCTTTGTTAATTGAAGCTTCTAAATCAAATCAGTTAATTAATACCAGTCTAGAATTATCTCAATCACAGGGAAGCACAATTAGTGAAAACTATAAGTCAGACAATTCACATACTTTTGTTAATCCTAGTGAGGATATTTCCTTGTTAATGGTTGATTCCGATTCAATTGCTGGTTAATTTAATAGAAGATAATGCTGGATGACTTCGTCCCACATATGATGCAATTCAAGCTTTTATTGAATCTTTTCCTCCCTCAAAAAGATAGTATTTTAATTTTTTATTATGTTTTTGCGAATAAACCTCTTTATTTGCACTTATTAAATAAAAACATAGTATTTATATTATCGATTATAAATAAAATCTAATTTAAAAATTAATTTATGATAATATGAAAAAATACAATACAGCATTAATTTTGGTGATATTGAGCAGTTTATATCCAATAAAGGGGTATGCAATAGAAACCTCTAATCTTGAAATAATAACAATAGATAAAAATAAAATAGCTCAAGAACCTCGTCCCATTACTCCCAGACCTAGTGAATTTCCAGATCCTCTCCTTCCGAATGAGGAAGAACCTAGTTTGGAAATACCTTCAACACCCTCAACTCCACCAACACTTTCTCCTGATTTTCCTGGTAAAATTATAGTAGAGAAATTTATTTTTGAAGGTAATACAGCTTTTAAAGATTCCGAATTGGAAGAAAAAATTAAAGATCTTATAGGAAAAGAAATTACATTTGCTCAATTACTAGAAACAGAACAAAGAATAACTCAGTTGTATCTGGAATCAGGCTATATTAACTCTGGTGCTGTAATTCCTGCAAACCAAATTTTAGATTTACAAGCAGCAATAGTAAGGATTCAAATTATTGAAGGTACAATAAAAGAAATCGAAATTACAGGTACTAACAAACTTAGACCTAACTATATACGAAATCGTTTAGCCATTGCTACGAAAAAGCCATTTAATAGTAACAAGCTATTAGAAGCATTACAACTCTTACAATTAAATCCTCTCATTGAAAACATCTCAGCCGAATTGTCTGCCGGAATTCGCCCAGAAGCCAGTTTACTCTCAGTAGAAGTAGTTGAAGCTTCTTCTTTTAATGTCCTACCTTTCTCCAACAATGGAAGAACTCCTAGCGTGGGTAGCTTCCGACGTGGAACTGTTTTAGAGGAAGCAAATTTATTCGGTTTTGGAGATAGAATTAGTTTATCTTATACTAATACGGATGGTAGTGATGCATTTGATGGTAATTATACAATTCCTTTTAATGCTCGAAATGGAACTATATCAATATCAGGAGGAACTAATGATACAGAAGTAATCGAAGAACCTTTTAATGATTTAGATCTTCTAGGATTTTCCACATTCATAGATCTAAGTCTTCGACAACCTATCATTGAATCCCCCAATCAATCATTTGCTCTTGGGTTGACTTTATCGCGACAAACAGGAAATACGGAATTATTGGGTGAAGAATTTCCACTGTCTCGCGGTGCTAATGATTCTGGTGAAACGAGAATTCATGCTATCCGCTTTTTCCAAGATTGGACTACTCGCAGTAGCAAAGATGTATTATCTCTACGCTCCCAATTTAGTCTGGGATTGGATATTTTTGATTCTACTGTCAATAATGATGATCTTCCAGATAGTAGATTTTTTGCTTGGCGAAATCAAGGACAATATGTCAGGCTACTAGCAGAAGATACTTTATTTGTAGTCAGGAGTGATATTCAATTATCAACAGTATCGTTACTGCCTCTACAGCAATTTTCTGTTGGTGGTTTTGGAAGTGTAAGAGGTTATCGTCAAGATTTTTTATTAAATGATAACGGCTTTTTTCTTAGTGCAGAAGTGCGTTTCCCAATTCTACGATTTAATGATACCTTTTTGGGGGAAAATGGACTATTGCAAATAGTGCCTTTTGTTGATTATGGTATTGGCTGGAATAGTGATGATTTTGAAGAAGTAGAACCCAATAATTTGATTAGTGTTGGTTTTGGTCTACAATTACAATTTGATGATAATTTTAGCTTTCGAGTTGATTGGGGAATTCCTCTCAACGATCCGGGGGTAGATGAAGATACCTTAAACGAAAATGGCGTTTATTTAAATCTTGAATGGCGACTGTTTTAGGCTTTTTTATAAATAAAATTAAAATAATTAATTTTATTTGCTTATTAGCATAAATTAAACCCTAGTTTTTTTACTTTGAATAAAATAACAAAAATAAATTCCATCAGTAGCACAACAAGTTATAATGAAGGGCAAAATGCCTGTCAATCTACTAAATTTTTTATCTCAGCATAATTAAAATCAAATCTCAAATATTTCGGTCATCATCCAAACGAGTCATTGAAGTCTCGCTATTTAGTTTTTAGCTTTCCACATTGTAAGTAGGTATTTGAGAGGAGCTATCTTACTTCTTTATTGTGGAAAAATAAATATTTTGCCAACTTAATGCTGAAAATACCCAAAAATAGGGTACTATTGAAAATGTTGGGAAATTATTAATTCCCATAAATAACATATAAAAATACTCTGATGATTGTGCAACCAATCATCACACAAAAACCAACCCCTGAAATCATCCAAATGTTGTTAATTGTGCTTTCTAAATTGTAACAGCAAAGAGAAGGTTTCAGGACTGTTGGAAATAAGACTCTTGAAAACTAGTCAACAAGGGGTTTTAAGGGAAAAAGAACTTTCAATATTAAAAAAAAACTGGTGATGTTGCCACTAAAAGCATTTCTAAATAATCCAAATGTTTGCTCCAACCTAATTAAAATTTAAATGAAAGATACAAAAATCATACCGTATAAAGATTTTAGCGATTTATTGATAAATAGTTAAGTTCTTAATTTTACAAAAAATTACCAAAAATAACAATTTTATCAATATAAAAAAAAATAATTTTCACAAATTAAAATCCTTATACAGTAAGTGTTTTAAACCCTAAGCCCCCAAAAAAACAGTTTTCTTGAGTTTTTCAGAAGTCTTTCGATACCAATACAAAGGAGAAACGATAATGAAAAACGAGAATTCCCAAAAATCCGAAATTTTAACCCTTCCCAACCAACAAATCGTGGGAGGTACAATATAATGTCCTTCAAAAGCTTAGGGAGACGATGCCCAGTCTGTAATGGCACAAGAAAGGACTGCCGAGAGTCCACTACCACAGGATTAATCCACTGCCGTACTGATAATCCCAGTCTCGATTACGTGCTTAAGGGTATAGATAAAATCGGCTTTGGGATGTATATACATATCCTTGAATTAGACCGGCAAAAAAGAGACCGAGAAGAAAATCGTGAAATGTTCCTCCTGCAAAAACAAAAAGAGCGGGAAAAAAGAGAGCAAGAAAGACAGGAACAACTGGCTAAATACAGAGATTCCCTCACAATTGAAGAGCGTGATAGAGAATTTCGGAAGATCATAAATGGGTTAAAATTAAGCAAATCAGATTACAAATCATTGCGAAAGCGGGGATTTACCAAAAAGCAGATTAAATACGGAAAATATCGTAGTGTTAACCAATGGCAAAAACTCCCATACCCCGTCAATGATGCTTTACCGGGGGTGAAAATCGGCGGTGAAAGCCTAATAGTCCATAGTGACGGTATTTTATGCCCCATATTTAACCATGATGGTCTCATCATCGGGATGCAAATCCGCTATCACAATGCCCAGATGAGCGGAAAATATAATTGGTTAGCAGGGGAAAAAAAGCGCAAACATAGGCCTACATCACACCTCAGAAACAGTGAATTACCCATTGGATACTATGAAAGCCATCTTGTTTCAGCAATTCCATTAATCCCTCTCCCTGAAGGCATCACAAATCCTGTTATCTTATCAGAAGGCACCAGTATAAAACCCTATAGGATCTCGATACGCACGGGAATTATCACCATCGGGGCATCTGGAGGAGGGCATTACAACAGCCCTGAGCAACTAAAAGCCTACTTAGAACGTGCGGGGGCGGATACCATTATAATTGCTGCCGATGCTGGAAGTAGGAACAATAAAAATGTACTCTCCCAATACCGCAAAACCAAAGAGTTAGTAGAAAGCTGGGGCTACAAAGTCTGGATCTTATGGTGGGGACAAAAAACTAAGGATGTCGGGGATCTTGATGAATGCTCTGATGAACGTCTAAAAGCCATCCAGTATCTGACTTGGGACGAATTTGACCCCGAAACAAAGGAAGATGATAAAGAAATTGAATCCTCAGAATATGACGCAATCGTCGAAGAACAGAAGAGAAATGAAGAAATAGACCAATTAAGTGGTGAATTTCAAGCTCAAAGAGATTTTTATCACTATTTTTCCGATTTTCTCCGCGCTCTTGGCAAAAAAGCCGGCAAATACCTTAAAAAGAGCCGCACCAAAATCAAAAGAATGTGCCGTACTCTAGCAGAAGACGAGATCCTCGACTGGCAACCCTGCATTCCTCTACCAAAACCTGATGAAGCTAACCTCCCCCCTAAAATTCGCTTTAAGCCAGGCCATCGTCATTTGCTTATTATCGCATTAATACAAGCTGGATGGGGGTATATTCTCGATTCCTCCGCTACGGGCACAGGGAAAAGTTATGATACGGCTTTTATAGAAATCCCCGATAGCATGATCTGGTATGCTGATATCAATCACCGAAATCCCAGTAATGATATCATCAAGCAAGAATTTACAGATTTGTTTCCACGTCATGATGGTATCTTCGAGGATGCCGATGGAAAGCTCCGATTGGCAAAAACTGATGAAGAAAAGGAAAAAGCCATTTATCCAAGCAATTGCAAAAGAACTTCCTTGTTTACCAAATTAGCGAAAAAAGGCTACGATCCTAATGTCAAAACCATTGGCAAACAAAATCCAATCTGTGCCACCTGCCCTGCTTTCAAAACCTTTGTTAAAAACGATGAGGGCACCTCAACACCAAAATGCGCTGCTGGTATGGCAGAGGGATCCGGGCATAAATATCAACGTCGGCAAACTTTAGAAGATGCTCGCAAAATCAGAGGACATTATTATTCCTTCCCCCAGCCTCTTGATTTAACTGCCATCAATCTGGAGGAAGCCACTAACAATGAGCTTTGGGACTACAGCAAGGATATAATAATTTGGGAAGAGTTCAATCGCGCCTTCTCTGGTACAAAAGTACTGTATGGATCTAATGCCGATATTGCTCAAAGTTTCGACTTACTCTGGGCCAAAAAACCAGAACTCTACAAGAAATTTATGCACATTCGGGAAGTATTTGTCCAGTTGTTTAACAATCCAAAAGATTTACCTCGCCATGGGTACAATCATGAAGAATTACTCCCCATGCTGGCAACCAGCGACATCACTAAAAAAGACATTGAGGAAATTCAATCCCTGTTTACCCTTGAAGACAAGATTGTAATTCCTGATCGTATCAATTATGGAGATGTCAAAGGCATTCCTAAAGAGTCTATAGACTTGACTAATCGTGTATTTGCGCAAGAGGCCATCAAGGAAACCCATTCCAATTTTGAGAATATGCCCTCAAATATCCTGCCTATCCTTCTTTCAGTTTTAGCAGGCTTTGAGGGAGGGGCACTTCGCTTTGGCAAGATTGGCAAACACTATGGCATAAATGTGACTTATGCTGATAACAGAAGTATCGCTATTGCCGCTGCTGCCAAATGTAACCTTCTCTTAGATGCCACAGGTACAATAGAGAATGCCACAGCTAAGTACAGAATCCAGAAAAATGCTGTTATCCAGATAGAAGAAATAGCACCATCTCTAAATAATCTGGAGGTTATTCACGTAAAAATGACTGGTCTTGCCTCTAATGAATATTCAGATTCTGGATTATTTCGCATTTATAAAGGATTAGAAGTTATTAAACATAAACATGGAGTAGATACACCTGTTATTGGATTGAAAAAATATAGACAAAAACTAGGATTTGATGGGCACTGGTTTAATGAATCTCGTGGTAGCAATGATTATGAAGGCAAAGAGACCATGGTTCTTGTTGGCTCTCCCAATACCAATATGGGGGCTGCCCAAGATGAGTATTATACTTGGTATGGTACTTTGGAGGGGTTTGAAGAACATTATGAGCAACTCCAGCAAAATGAAATTATTCAGGCTTTTGGACGATCTCGAGCACATCGTTATCCAGATCGGGATTTCTTGATTTATTTTTTAGCCACCAATCTTGATTTATCGTGGGTAAAAGAACTCGGAATTAAATTAAGGGAGATAGAAGCTTTGGAATTAACCCCTGAAGCTGCCAGTGACTCCCAAATTGCTCGCTACATTCTGTTTGAGGCGGCTGTGGAGTTTGTCAAAAGTGGCAAAGCCATTGAGAAGCTTCACCAAAAAGATTTAGCTGAATTGACAGGCAAATCTCAAAATGCCATCCAAAAACTTTGTGCCAAGTTTGGCGAAAATGCAGATGGGGAAAGTGGTTGGACAGCCATGCGCAAAGAATTGGAATCCCTCGTTGAAAATATACGCCTCCTCTTTAAGAAAGATACTATAGAACCAAGCGTATCAGAACTTTTGGCTGTGGCCAAGTCAAACAGCATATTTGCGGCATGGTTAGATATGGACAGAGCAGAATTTATTGAAGAATTTACCAAATTTATCCATGGAATGAGCTTTGAGACGTTTAAAGAGATCTGTTTTGATGACCCTTCCCATACGATTCTTGAGAAAATTCGGTTTTTCTTCGCCATAGTTGGCATATCTTCATGGGAAGATTTTGAATTTTTTGGAATCAATTTCCAAGATTGGGAAAAAAGTCTGTTTTCCAGTGCCTGATAAAGAATGAAAATTAATAAAAATAATAAGAATATAAACGATTTTAAGGAATCGGGGCGGATTTAAATGGCTATTTTTAAATACCGTTTTCTTCAATAAATTGCTTAATTCCTTTTTCTAAATCTGCAAAAGCTTGAGACATAGTTTCATAGTCATCTTTTCCTTCAAAAACTGTCCCGCCTTCATCATAAGCTATGACAAAAGATGGAGAATATTCACCATATCCAATTTCTATTTTCCCACATTCAAGAACAAAGCTAGTTATATAAGGGTATTCTTCTTCAAAAGTTTTGCCGTGAGGTATGTTCGATTGATTCATAAATATTTATTATTGTATGTTCAAATAGGATAATAAAAAATAGAATAAATATTTGTTTTATTTATCTAATTAACTTCCCATAGACGATTTCATAGCGATCTTGAAGAGAATCACAATGTCCCCATCCATCGGTTGCATTATCAATAATATCTATCGCACGTTGTTGATATTTCGGCAGTAAATTATTATCTTTTAATAATTGGAGAACCTCTTCAAACATATCTTCTGGAATGACATAGAAATCCTCCTCATCAACCCCAAAATCTGAACTGAATTTTGAGACACAGGAAACAAATGTAAATATCAATTCTGCCAATAACTCAGGTTCTTTTGTGATTTTTTTGAAGTCAGTGACCGCTTTTTTGGCCACATCCAATCTCGCTTTTGGGAATCCTCTTGTTTTTCCCTCAACAAATTCCTTCTCAATAATCTCCTGATATTTTTCTAACACCTCATTGGCACTACTATTTTGTACCTGATAATACTCTTTAACTTGGGAGAAAGTTTTATAAAGAGTTGCTATTTCTTGGATTAGTTCCTGTTTTGTTTTCAAATCTAATTCTTTCTTTAACTGTGTTAAAGTGAACTTCCCCATAACTCCTCCTTTAAACCCATAGACTTAATAGTCTATTCTACTCTCTCCTTGATTTGCAAGGTTTTTAATAACACATAAACTTGATTTTTTCTTTTGGGACAAAATATCATTTTTAGAATAGAAGCTCTTTTTCAATTGTTCAAATCTCCTTTCTATAATTATAGCCCAAAAGAGAATTGGTAATATATTTTTATAGTTTTATGCTTCAAAAGTTCGCAAAAAATATTGGACTTTTGATATTGATAGCAAACACCAATTTTTCAATAAATTTTAATATTAAAAACTACAAAATGAAATATAAAAAGGAAGAATTACTGCGATATAACAATACACTTTTATTACAATTTGACTTAAGAAGTTTTGAAATTTTTTTTGTTTTCAATTTTTCTTGATTTTTTTGGTACAAAAGTATTAAGAAAAAAAGTTGTAAATAAGGTAATTTTTGAAGCAAATGAGGTAAAAATGGATGCAATTTTTCGGTGTGGACTCAAAAACGACATTTTGAGAATATTTTGTAGTATATAAAAATTTTGAAGCAAATGAGGTAATTTTTGCAGCAATTAGGGTAATATTAGTTGTAAATAGGAAAAGCAAATATTTTTTATAGAAGATACAGGCTTTGATGTGGGGACGAAGCGAGCTATGTAGTTGTTACACAAATTCCACCGAAACTTCTGTGGAATCAAGCTACAAGCTCGCTAAGGCGGGCCTTAGAAACCCAAAAGAGATGTTACAACTTGCCTTGATTTTTCTGACTCCAAAATTAATGGAGGTTAATAATCAAGCTCGGTTTCTACACATCGCGGTTTTCAAGTAATGCCATCAATCAAAATCAAAGAGGCCCTTTGATTTGAATCATTTAATAGTTGTGATAATACTATTAGAGTATGTTGTAGATATATCTAAAAGCATTGTTTGAGAGCATCAAGAATTGAAGTTGATGTGGTGGATTATTTGCTCCATAAATTTTTTTGATGAAGGTAAGATATTGAAACCCATAATTTGCATATTGAAGGTAAAATTTTCATGGATCTACAACCTAAATGTAATATCAATTGCGCAAAATAAGTTACAACTAAACAGGAGTAGAAATAGAGATGTAACTCCCAAGGGTTACAATAAAGCTCTTGCTTCTACTATTAGTCATCAAAATACAAAGATGTACTTTCATTAGGTCTGGCATTCAAATATACTCCAGTTGTACCAAGGTTACTGTGCCCTAATGCTTTCTGCACTAGGTGAAGTGGAGCACCACGATCAAGAGATTCCACAGCATGAAAGTGCCTTAACCAGTGGCAGCTAATGGCGGGATTAACATTAGCCTTTTTAATTATCTTTTTAAGAATATCGTGTATAGTTTGCCTGCCCATTGGCTTTGTACCTCTACCCTTTCTTGAAGCGAATAAGTAGACCTGTTCAGGCGTTTTAAATAAAGCCATTAATTTCTTAACTAGAGCTTGGGGTAATAATAATGTCCTTAATTTAGAACCCTTTCCCAAAATAGTTAACCTATTTCCTCTAAAATCTTCTTTCTTTATTGCGCATAATTCAGAAACTCTCAAACCCGTTTTATAAAATAATTCAATAATTAATCTATCCCTCTCATTTTCGGCAGCTTCTAATAAGGTTTGGATTTCTTCCCACTCTGGTAATTTGTTATTTATAGATGAAGTAGTTTTTTTAAGTTTAATTATATTTGCTGGATTCTTAATAATATAGCCAGCATTTGTGATATAATTATATAATGATTTAGCTGTTACAATTTTATTATTAATTGTGGTTTGTTTATAGTTTTTTGATTTCAAATATTCCTGCCAAGATAATAAAATAGCTGGTGTGACTTGTTCCAAACTCCAGATATTTCTAGATGCTAAAAATTCCAAGAATTGCTTAATGGAGTAAGTGTAAGTAGCGATTGATCGATCGCTTTTGCCATTATTAAGCCATTCTGTAATCCATTGTAAGTTTTTCCTAATGTGCAATTCTCGATCTAAATCGTTTGGGTTGTTTGTAACTACAGAAGCAGATGGATCTATTTCTATAGCTTTTTGACAGGGTTTCATAGTAACTTATACATTGAAGATGTATCTAACAAAAGCTCAGTTTTGTCCTCTTGGTTATTATAACTTAACTTTTGATTAAATTTATTAAATTATCTTAAAATTTTTTTAGGTTTGTTGTTGACACTCCCGCAGTATAATCAAAGACTATAATGGGATATTTGTCCATATAATTAATAACTATTAACCAACGATCCAACTTTCCAAGTTAAATTCTTGAACTTGCTTAATTCTCAGAAAATCTCGATCTTTAGATACTACAATTAAGTTTTCTTGAATGGCTGTTGCTGCAATCCATAGATCATTATCACTAACACCCAGTTCATTAATGGTTATTTTTCGTCTTTTTGCTTTTTCCTTGGGTCCAAAATAGTTAATTATTTTAGCTTTGAGAGAACCATAAATATCAGCTGTATCTTCATTGAGAGAATAGAGATTTATATCAGCTAAAAATGAATATACTTTAGCTAAATTTCTTTCTTTTTTATCTGATTTTTGAGCCATGAAAATCAGTTCTCCAGCCACTATAGTATTCGTATTAATTAGAGATTCTCCAACAATACTAAGTTTTTTACAGATTGCTTCATTCCCAAATATAATATTACTACAGTGATTAGTATCTAGTAAGTACACAATTAAATATTTATTTGACTACGATTTTCATACACAGATTCCAAACATTCTTCAAAATCATCTCCTTCCCAAGTGCCTGCGTGCCTTAGTAGAGATTTGCCTGAAGCAGATCGTAAGTTTGATGAAGATTGATAGGAAGCTGGAGTTTGAATTTTCTTTAATAGAATATCATCTTGAACAAAAGTTATTTCATATTCGCTATCGGGTTGTAATCGATGTTTAATTTCGTCTGGAATTTCTAATTCTTGAGTTGGGGATACTCTTACGATATTTTTTTGATTCATGGATTGTTTTATAAATTTATTATAAAAGACTAATATCTACTATTTTAAACCAATTCCCTTTGGTGGAAGCTTTTTTAGAGCCAATTTCCTACTAATATAAATGCAGACCAAAAATAAGGATGAGAAAGATCTGATACTGCTCCATCGTCATCAAGTGTATGCAAAATTTGAATTTGAGCGCGACGCAATGCTTCGGCTTTTGTGATTTCAGGATTAGTTGTAGAAGCAGCTAATTCTTCGTAGAATTTATTCATTAATAATTGAGTTCCACGATCGTATACCTCCCATAGAGAGCCTATAGTAGTACGCACTCCTGCTCTCACAGCTACTCCTGCTAATCCTAAAGTAGTACGATCGTCTCCAAGCCCTGTTTCACAAGCACTAAATACCAATAAATCAACAGTGCGATTTTGGTTTTGTTGAGAACGTAAAATCCGATCTAATTCATAAAGATTAATTCTGCCATCCCAAGCCAGAACAAAAGTATCTTCTGCTGTAGAACTAAATTTGCCGTGAGTTGCTAAATGAATTATTTTCGCTTTGCTTTGTTGAACTTTTTGATCGAAATTTGATTTTTGAAATTCTTGATTTAATAAGATGGTTTCTACGGGGATAGATTGTTGGATATTTTCTAATTCGGTTTGTACATTAGGAAGAGGTCCGAAATTATCATTAAGATCGTTATCTTCGCTTAAACCTGCGGCAAATACTTCTATTTGCTTTCGACTAAAAGGCTGAGTATCCAATAAGTTTATACTGGAAACAGTTGCTATTTTATATTTTTCAATTAAATATTGTTTGCCATCATAAAGAGCCGACATAGGGATATTCCTCAACCATCCATCTAAAATAAATACTAAAGTTGTTTTGGAATTTCCGTCGAGTTGATTTTCTATTGGTGAAATCAAATGGTCATACCAAATATGTAAATGGTTTTTTAGAATTTGATCTTTAGGATAATCAATTAAATTTATAATTTGATTTTGTATATTTTCAAGGTCTTTTTCGATAAGTTTTCTGGGCAATTCTGTCTTGTAATTTTGCAATAGTTGTCCTGGGATTGAGGCAATTACTTCTAAACGATTTTCTAAAATTATTGTGTATAAAATTGTAGCATTAAAATCGATAGAATTAATTTTCTCAAGACTTTCTTCTTCAGTAAGTTGATTTTCTACACAATTATCTCTAAAGAAATTATTCAATTCTGCGATTTTAAGAGATTCCATTACCTCTAGAGCGCGTTTTAGATTCGCTTGAGAAGGATTTATAGGTAGGAGTAAATCTACATATTCACGATAAATAGGTTCGACATTTTCTCGAAAAGTGAATTGAATTTCAGGATTGAGTGCGACTAAATCTCCCCTTAAAGTATTAACAATTTCAAATGCTTTGTTATAATAATTAATTGCTATTTCCTTGTTTTCATTTTTTAATAAAATTGCTAATTGCCAATCCCATTCATATTCGAGATCTTTTGCCCCAATGGAGTGAGCTATGAATAAAGCTTCTTGAGTATTTTCTTTAGCAAGATTCGATTGTTGTGCGTATGTATAAACCCAGCCAAGATTGCCTAAAGCATCAGATAAAGTCCTTTTGTTATCTATTTGCCTAGCTTCTTTTACGGCATTTTCTAATAATTTAGTAGCTTCTTGATAAGAATATTGAGAATTATTTTTTACATTAGTTAAATTTGGTACGACTTGTTGAATACATTGAGGATTTTGTTGCTTTAAACAAACCTTCTTTCTAGCTAATTTTATTTCAGAATAGATTTTTGTTTGAGTTAGAGGCAAATTTTCTATTGATGAAGTAATTGAAGGTAAGATTTTGTTAGCATCGCTCCATGATTTTAGTTCTAATAATAGATTTAACTGATTTAATTGCGCTTGAATTGAGATAGTTGGATTACTATTAATAGCAGCTTGACGATAGTTTTCTAAGGCTTGTTTTTGATATTTTTTAGCATCTTCTTTTTGTTGTAAGTCGGGATTGCTTTCTAATAATCTTTTTGCTATCAAAACTTTAGTATTACCTAAGTAAATTAATGCTTTGCTTTCTTCTTGAGGTAGAGTTTTTTTTACTACTTTTAGTGTTTTTTCCAAAAGTTGTTCAGATTGATTTAAGCTCCCTGTTATTCTTAAAATCTTTCCTAAACTTAGGATACCTTGAATTTGAACAGGAGATAATTGTTGTTTAAATATCTTATCGAGATCTGTTTCTTCTTCTGAACTATTATTTAACTCAGATCTTGCACCAAGAAAAATTGATGTAAAGTAAAAATCGCTGAAAAGCTGAGTTGTAGGGCATTTTGGCTCGGAAAAAATTTTTGATACG
>JANQIW010000100.1 GCA_028281945.1 Prochloraceae cyanobacterium PL24a_bin.78 | reverse complement strand
ATGGGGGGAATGGGGAGGATAAATTTTGGTTAATTATCCTAGATTTGGAATTTTTTAACTCTATCATTATTTTAGAAAATCGATATAAAAAGTAATTCCTAAAAGCAAAAGTATTCTAAATATAGTTATATATTTTATTTATAAATAATCTCTTATTAAATATCCATTGAGTCTATATTTACGTTTGTACAACAAAATCTTCATAATCAATCCCCCAGTTAATCCATTTAACACCTTCTTTTGCATTAAAAATAGTAGGAGGAATTCTTAAAGTATAAATATTTCCTGTGCTAGGGCAAGTCATTTTTAAGAGATGAATTGGTTCAATATCTAAATCACGATCGATCTTCAATAACTCATACCCTTGCCAAGAATCGATTTTAACTGTTCCTAATTCACTACAAATTGTTTCATAACCGATTTCTTTTATTAAAGCTTGTTTTACTTGAGCGTTTTCTTCTTCTAAAAGCCAGTTTGGAGACCATTTACTAGGGTGTAATTTTCCATATTTTTCTGGTATAACTATGCCGTGATTAGCATAAATACTAAATCCATCCTCAAATTCAATAGCAGGTTTTGCCATAGCGTGTAAATTTCTTTCATTATCCAAACAAAAACTAGTAGGATACTTACAAATCAGGCAAATATTTTCATAAGCCATAATCCAACCGCAATTTGTGATTAAGGATTGAAGCAATTCCCATTCTTTGAGAGGTTCTTTTAATTCAAATATATAGAATAGAAAGTCAAAATAACTACAAACATCGATCCACATTAGACATGAAAAACAGTTATAGAGATACTTAACTAATGGATGTAATTCTGTCATCGGATCAGCTTCCCATTCAGCTACTAATATTTTAGTTAATTCTTTCCAAAGTTGTTCGCCTAACTCTTTTGGTAATTCTTCATCTATTAAATTCCATAAAGGTCTTTCGATATCATCTAAAATCTGAATATAAAATTCATGTCTTATTTCTCTATCTAGTGATTCTGATAAGGATTTATTTAATATACCTGATTTTTTTCTAGCTAAGTTATCTAATAAATTATCTTCTAATTCTTTTTTTAATCCTCTTCCTAGTCGATTTTGGAGTTGATATGCTATTGTTTTTAAAGCTTGATATGGGCTATCTTGAATAATAATTTCTGGTTGATTAAAACCCATTAAATTATAGGTTTCTTTGACTGTTTGAATCGTCTTTTCCTCATCCATAGTTTTAGGAGAAAAGGCTATTTTTTCCCATTTTTCTCTATAGATTGGGATTAATTCTTTTTGCTTAGGAGTGAGAATTAAAATTTCTTGGTTGCTCATATTTTTCTCTAATAATTATTGCTAATTGATTACGTCTAAAGTATTTTCTAAATATTTTTTCCGACAAGCATTACGTTGGATTTTACCACTTGAAGTCTTAGGAATAGTTCCCGGTTTTAATAACAATATCTGATATACTTCTAAATCAAAATTCTTAGTAACTGTTCGACGAATTGATCGAATTAACTCTTTAATTTTAGTAGAAAAATCATCAGAAGACTTAGATAATTGATAAAAAGATCGATCGACTTCTGCAACAATTACCAAGCATTCTTTCCCATCAAAACTAATAGAAAATGCAGCCGAACAAGAAGATTTAATAGAAGGAATATTTTCTTCAATAATCCATTCAATATCTTGAGGATAAAAATTACTACCATTAATAATAATCAAATCTTTTAAACGGCCAGTAATAAACAATTCCCCATGATCAAGAAACCCTAAATCCCCCGTTCTTAAAAAAGGCCCATCTTTAGAATCCGCCAAATAAGCCTGAAAACTATTTTGAGTTGCTTCCAATTGATTCCAATAACCTTTAGCAATGCTATTACCTTTTACCCAAATTTCTCCTACTTCATCCTTTTGACATGGAGTCAAAGTGTCAGGATTAACAATAACAATTTCCTGTTGAGGTAAAGTTTGACCACAACCAATAGCTATTTTAATATTATGATCATCTAGATTATTAATATCCAAATTCATAGCAATAACTCGATCATTTTCCAAAGCATCCATAGAAACAGTTTTAGTAACAAAAGGAGAAGATTTCTTCCCTCCAGAAATAATTAAAGTAGCCTCCGCCATACCATAACAAGGATAAAAAGTTTCACGACGAAAACCGTAAGGTTCAAAAGCTGTAATAAAATTTTCTAAAGTTTGATAATTAATAGGTTCAGCCCCATTAAAAGCCAATTCCCAACAACTTAAATCTAAATCTAAATCTTGAATTTGTTGTGTTGAAAGTTGATTGGAAATCTTCTTCACACAAAAATCATAAGCGAAATTAGGAGCACCACTAACAGTAGCCTTATGATGAGAAATAGCTTTTAACCAACGGAGAGGATTTTGGAGAAACATTAAAGGTGACATTAGAGTTACTGGAACTCCTGCATAAAGAGGTTCTAAAATGCCACCGATTAAGCCCATATCGTGGTACATTGGCAACCAACTAACAAGCTTACTAGATGATGTGATTTCAAAATATTGATAGATAGCAGTCAAATTTGATAAAAGATTATGATGGGTAATCATCACACCTTTTGGGGTTGCAGTGGATCCGGAAGTATACTGAAGAAAAGCAATAGTATCTCTATTAATATTAGGAGATTGCCATTTTTCGGCTAAATCAACATCAAGGGAATCCGTAGCTAACCAATTCATTGTTTCTAATTCTGGGGTATGGGAAAAACTGCGCTCCAAATTAGCTAAAACAGACTGGGTGGTGAGAGCTACTTTAGCATGGGTATCTGCCATAATGCCTTGAAGCCTTTGGATGGAACGATTTGGTCTGGGAGGATAAACAGGAATAGCGATGATGCCTGCCATCAGACAGCCAAAAAATGCGGTTATATATTCAAGACTGGGAGGATAGAGGAGTAAAGCTACCTCTCCAGGTGAATAATGAGATTGTAAAGCGGCGGCGATGGCTTTTGACTGTTGCTGCAATTGCCAATAGGTAAGGCTAGTTGTTTCAGTTTCTCCATCCACAAGGAAGATATAAGCAATTCTCTCCCTTTGATTTGTAGCTCGATATTGTAGTATATCGATTAAAGTATTGGCTTTAATTATATTTTCTGGCAAATTCATCCACTTCAATTTGTTCTTTTTTCTCTGATTGGATATAATATCCCAGATTCAACTAATTTTGTCGAGTGCAAGTCCGTGAAAATTGCCATTATTACGTCGGGTTTTCTACCTGTTATTGATGGAGTAACAGTTAGTGGTTTATATCGGTTACAAAAACTTAGCGATGGAGGACATGAGGTATTATTATTTTGTCCTGATTATAGTTCTCTGGAAAAGATTTATCCTAATTGGCAAGATTATACTGGCAATATCCTTCCTGGGGTAAGAGTTATTAATTTGGCTAGCACTAGTTTTATGGATTTGGACTTTGAGCGAAATGTTAGTTTTCGATCTTATCAAAAACTTTTACAGGAGTTAGAAGAGTTTCAACCAGATATTATCCATGTTGATGAGCCTGAGCGTTTATTTGTCGGGTTTTTGAGAGTTCCGGGAGTAAAGTTTGCTAGAAGTCATAAGATTCCTTGTGTAGGTTTTTTTAGGACTAATTTTCTAGAGTATGCTGAGGATTATTTTTCTTTACCTAGTTTCATGGTAGAGATGATTAAATGGCTTTTCAAACAAATGTTAAAATATGTATATAACTCTTATGATGTTACTCTTGTTGCTAGTAAAATAACTCATGAAAAAGTTAAATATTTAGGGATTAATAATACCTTTTGTGATAATTTATTGGGTGTTGATTTAGATAAGTTCAATCCAAATCTTCGTCAGGCTGATTTTTTTCAGCATCAATATAATATTAATGATATAGAGGACAAAGTCAAAATAGTTTTTTTAGGACGGCTAACCCCTGATAAAGGGTGGGATTTTACCATGGAAGCTTGGAAAAAAGTAGTTGAAACCATAGATATGACTAAGGTTGCTTTGATTATTGCTGGTGATGGCCCAATTCGAGAGGAAATTTTAACAGAATTAAGTCAATATACGAAGCATATTCATCTTTTAGGGCGAATACCTCCTGATGAGATTCCGGCTCTTTTAGCGAATAGTGATTTTCACCTCACCACTTCTTGTAAAGAGACTAAAGGATTAACTATCATTGAAGCGTTTGCTGCGGGAATCCCTGTAATTGCCCCTCGTGCAGGGGGAGTCGTGGAGCATATTCAAGATGGTTGGAATGGATTTTTATTTACTCCTCAAGATCAGGATGATTTCTGTTCTAAGATTAAAATATTAGTAGAAAACTCTGAACAAAGAGAGAAGATGGGACACAATGCCAGGGAATCTATTAAGGAGTATAGTTGGGATCGAACTGTTGAAAATTTAGTCAAAATTTGGCAAGACCAAATCAACCTAAGAAAAAAGATGATTATTAACTGATTGTTACTTTTCTTAATTAAAATTTTTTTCCAAACTATAATACTAGGGATAGATTTTTTTTCTGAATCTTCTGTTTTAATTCTTAACAGATCATTCTATTTTTACCCTTTATTACTACCTTAATTTTTACCGCGGCTTGTGTTAATCTGCATTTTTGGAAATTTTAATCAAAGTATTAACTTGCTTGAGCAATTTCATCATATTTTTCGATCATTCCTGCTTTAACTGGATCGAAATCATGGTCAAATCTAGTATCAGCGTTGTAATAAGCTCCAGTAAAATCTGCTCTAAATAAATTAGCTTCAGTAAGGATTGCACCGCAAAGATTAGCACCTATTAAAATTGTTTCCACCATGATAGCTCCTCTTAGATATGCTCCACTAAGATTGGCTCCGCTCAAATCTGCCCCTACGAGATTAGCATTGTTTAAATATGCACCAGTTAAATTTGCTTCTCGTAAATCCGCTTTTGCTAGATAAGATTGGTTTAAACTAGCCTTTTTCAAATTAGCTTGATTTAAATTAGAGCGGGTTAATTCAAGATTATTTAAGTTGCCACCAGATAAATCAGCTTTTTGGAAATTTCTATTTCCTTTATTATAGTTTGTGATTAGTTGTGTTACGTCCATAAATTAACTTTTTAATCAAATTTTATAAGTTATATCTTACTTTAATTTTTTTTTATTATCAATATATTACCAAATATTAATCATTGAATTTCAACCTTTATTAAAAATTTTTAAACATCTAAGGATTTTCTATGAAAATTAATGACTAAGTTTAATAATTTTTACGAAAAACTACTTAGATAACCTCTTGTCTCTAAATAATTTTTTTAGCTTCAAAACTCAATTCAAATATTTTTAATTTTTATATATTTACTCTTAATAAATTATCTGTAAATATTTTTCTATGTTAAACTTTATTTCCATAGCAATCTATCTATATCAAAAGGATAATTCTCCACCAGAAAAACATTTATTTCATTGCGAAATTTTCAAGAATTTGGCACAATCTTAAAGAACTTTGTAATTTTTTATGGTGTGACGATCGAACCAAAGTATGACAACTAAATTAGAATCTAATGACAATAGCTCACTTTCGGGATACTTCAGCAATTTGAAAGGCAAAATAAGGAACTTTGTAGTTTATGGAATTGGAGCCAAATTACTCTGGCAGTTTGAAAAACTTATCCCAAAATATTCTCTAATCGGCAATAGTGAATTTTTTGAACCAGAAAATTTTCCACAATTTAATTGGACTAAAGAATTAGAATCCAATTGGAAGGTAATGCGTGCTGAACTTGACGAAATCCTCAAACATAGCAATCATTTACCCAACTTCCATGATATTTCACCAGATCAAGCCAATAGTGTTAGTAAAGATGAACTTTGGAAGACTTATTTTCTCTACGGTTATGGTTTTAAATTTGAACCAAACTGTCAAAGATGTCCAGAAACAACTCGTTTAGTGGAAAAAATCCCTGGAATGAAAACTGCATTCTTTTCAATACTGATGCCCGGTAAACATATACCAGAACATAGGGGTCCTTATAAAGGAGTTATTCGTTATCTTTTCGCTTTAAAAGTACCTGATCCTCATGAAAAATGTAGAATTAGAGTAAATAAAGAAATTCGTTGTTGGGAAGAAGGTAAAGGATTAATGTTTGATGATTCTTTTCCTCACGAAGCTTGGAATGAAACTGATGGTATTCGTGTAGTTCTTTTCCTAGATATTGTGCGACCAATGGGTTTTCCTTTATCTTTATTAAATAATATATTTCTTCAACTAATTGCTTGGTCTCCTTTTGTAAGAGAAGGAAATAAGAATCAAAAGCAATGGGATCAGCGTTTAGAGGAGTTATTTGCTAAAAAATAATCATTAGAATTATTAAGATAAATGCAACTTTAACAGAAACTTATAAATAAGATAGCAATTCTAATCATTCCTAAACATTCAAAAAAATCCCAAGAGACATTAAGAGAGCACTACTTTTTAAAAATATAAATCAAAGATAATATATAGTATGTAGACTAACGCTTCAAATTTTGTCTCTTATCTAAAAAACTTATTAACTATTAAAAAATAAACTATATAAACACAAAAAAATTATATATAATGCTAAAATATTCAACTATAGTCGAATTACTTCAATATCGCGCTAAGGATCAACCTCACAAAAGTGCTTATATTTTTCTGCCAGATGGAGAAAATATCTCTTCTCAACCAACCTATCAAGATTTAGATCATCAAGCAAGGGGTATCGCTTCCTATTTACAATCCCTTGGCATTACCAATACGAGAGTATTATTAGTGTATCCTTATCATAATGGCTTAGAATTCATTATGGCTTTCTTTGGCTGTCTTTATGGTAATGTTGTGGCGGTGACTAACAATCCACCTCGTCATGCTAAATCTTTACTTGGGCTTCAGGAAAGGGCAATTTCTTCTCAAACTAATATTGTCTTAACTACGGAGGAATTCCTTAGTCAAATTCAAGCCCAATCTTTGGAAAATCCTGAAATTAAACCCATATTAGAGAGTCTCCAATGGATCGCAACGGATATTATTCCTACAAATTTGGCAGATTCTTGGCAAGAACCTCAAATTAATAGTGATACTTTAGCTTATATGCAATACACTTCTGGTTCTACGGGAATTCCAAAAGGAGTTATGGTTACTCATGGTAATATGCTCCATAATTCGGAAGTTATTTGTCAAGGTTTTGAGCACCATTCTGATACTAAAGGTGTTATGTGGTTGCCATTTTATCATGATATGGGTTTAATCGGAGGAACGATGCAACCTATATATGCAGGGTTTACAATGGCTCTTATGTCACCGATTTCTCTAATTCAAAACCCTTTACGTTGGTTAAAAGCTATTTCTCGGTTTGAAGCAAACACAAGCGGTGGTCCTAATTTTGCTTACGATCTTTTATGTAAAATTCCTCCTCAACAATATGAGGGTTTAAATTTGGATTTGAGTAGTTGGGATTTGGCTTTTTCAGGTGCAGAACCGGTTAGGGCGGAAACTTTAGAGATTTTTGTAGAAAAGTTTTCTCCTTATGGTTTTAGAAAAGAGGCTTTTTACCCTTGTTATGGGATGGCTGAAAGTACTTTGTTTATTAGTGGTGGTTTGAAAAAGGATTCTCCTAGGGTTAAGTATGTGGATAACTCGGCTTTGGGAGATAATAAAATTGTTGAAGTGAGTCCAGATTCTCCTAATGCTAAGGCAATTGTTGGCTGTGGGAAGGCATGGTTGGATGATAAAATCGCCATCGCCGATGCTGAAAGTCTAATTAAATTAGGAGATAACCAGGTAGGGGAAATATGGGTATCGGGAAATGGTATAGCGAAAGGTTATTGGAATCAGGTGGAAGAAACTAATGATACTTTTAATGCTTACTTTAAAGATACTAAGGAAGGGCCTTTTTTACGAACGGGAGATTTAGGTTTCTTAAATAATGGGGAATTGTTTATTACAGGGAGAATCAAGGAAATAATTATAATTTGGGGGCGTAACCTTTATCCCCAACATATAGAGGATTCTATCCAAAAATGTCATCCTGCTTTAAGGCTAAATTGTGGTGCGGTATTTTCCGTTGAAGTAGATGGGGAAGAAAAATTGGTTATCGCCCAGGAAATTGAGCGGAGTTATTTGAGAAATTTAGCGGTGGATGAGGTGATAGAGGCTATTAGGAAGGTGATATTAGAGGATTATTTGGTGGATGTTTATGGTATCGCTTTGTTGAAAACCGCTAGTCTTCCTAAAACCACCAGTGGCAAAATTCAGCGTCGCGCTTGTCGAGAGATGTTTCTTGATAATACTCTCAATTTGGTAGGCAAGTGGTTGGCTTCTGATATTTCTGAGAGTGGGGTTTTTAATATGGCTCAGAATATTTGATATTTTTATTTATTTAATTCTTCTATTTTTTTCTCTAATTCTAGGATTTTTAGTTGTTTTCTTTGTATTTCATTTTCTAATATTGCTATTTCAGCTTCTTCTTTTTTTATTATTTCCTTTAGTTCTGGTATTGTTAGTTCTGGTATTGTTTTGTTGTGATACTCCTTTGTATTTGTAAGCTTAGGAGCAATAAAAAAATTATTTATAACTACTTCACCCCCAGTTATTCCAAAGATAGAAAATAATAATGTTATTATTATCATTTTACTCAAAGTATAAAAAAATCTTGGTAAGTTTTTATATTTTTGTTCTATTCCTTTATAAGAAATTTTATCATCATAACTTTCATTATCTTTTTTTTTAGTCATATTCTTATTTCCCTTTTCAATAATTGATTAAATACATCTTTTAAATCATCTGTATTTTTAGTGTTAATACAATAATATTTTGTATCTATTCTTTTTAATTCTTCTGAGATTTTTTTTAGATTATTAATCATTTTAGAGAACTTATATTCAGCATATTCTTTGCCATTTTGACAATTAGGAATAGTTATATATCCATTTTGCATTAATTTATCTATTAAATCACTTTTACTAATTAATAAAATTATTTGCTTCAAATTTTTACTATAGAATCTGTCAAGAAATATTGATACTACTGCATCTCCATTATATTCATAATTTTCCAATACTCTGTTTTCTATTCTTTTTAAGATATCTCCCTTGTCTATAAACCATTGTAATAACTCCTCATCATTTAATATTTTATTATTTTCATCTGTAATTTTTGGAATAAGGTCTACCATAAATATTAGTGTATTTATCAGACGATTATTAGAATTTCCGAAGAAGTAATTATTATCTTCTTTCATTAGCTGGTATGGACTTTGCCCTTGATAATCTGAAACAAGTATATCAATATAGTTTGTATAATTAATTGCTTCTAGATCTAATGCCATTTTAACTCGAAAAGAATCAAATATTTTAGTAGATGGTGGTGGATTTTTAGAATTTGAAAAGGTAAAAGCATTTTCTATTAAAGTTGTTTTACCGGTTCCTGATCTGCCAATAATACAAATTCTATATATAGATTTATCAACAAACCAATCCCTAATAGTAGATTTTAATGGTAAATTAATAGGTAAAATATTTCCAATAGCTGTACAAACATACAAGGTAAGTGTTATTACTGGAATAAGATATATTGAAGGAGTAAAACGGAATATCAAATATACAATAACAAGAAAAATTAAACTTCCTAAGCAAGAAATAATAATTAGCTTTTTTATATTCATTGAGATTAATTAAGATTTAAGGCAAATCCATCAAGTTTGAATAATCATGATCATTATATCCTACTAAAAATTTTTATTTTATTAATCTTATTTTATTTTTTAATTGGTTTTGATTTAAATTTAGAAACAGCTTTTTTTACACCACGATTTAATTCTTTCCAGGCATTACCAACTCCCTCTTGTAACTCCTCCCAAGCTTCCCCGCTGGTATTTTTAATTTCCTTGAATTTTGTATTAGCCGCATCCCTTTGGATATAGAGTTTTTCTAACTGTTTTTGATATTCAATGGTAGTATTAGCCTTTGCCTTTTTAGCTTTAGCTTTCAACTCATCAATTTGAGCATTTATTTTATCCAGTTGGGCTTTGGCTTTTTGTTGATAAACTCGCTTTCTCCTTTGGATATTCATGTCATTAATTCCCCTATTGAATCAAACAATGGAATATGTCTATTATATCACAGTCAACAATTGCGCAATCAGCTTAATAGTTTAGATAAAAGAAGATTTAGCCAACCAAAACTGTTTGAATACTTCTGCCATCTATCGATAAGGATATTATCCCACAAAAAAAAATAGAGATGAAAATAAATATAGACATCTCAACTTTTTTATTAATGATTGATTATTATTATAATTTCCATCAGATAAATACTTAAATTTATTCCATTTTAGCTAACTCTTGAGCTATAGACTCGACGGTAAATCTAATTTGTTCCTCAGTATGATTACAAGTTATGAAAAAACGTAACCGAGCACCATTTTTAGGCACAGAAGGATAAATCATAAAAGGAGCATTAATACCACACTGAAAGAGCTGGTGAGAAAGTTTAAGTGATTTCAAAGAATCCCCCACAATAATAGGAATAACAGGAGAACCCTTACTTAAACCAGTATTCAAATTATATTCTTTTGCCAAATCAAGGAATAATTTCGATCGATCCTGCAAACAAGCAACCCTTTCTGGTTTAGCTAGAAGTAATTGAATGGCAGCTAAAGAAGCAGCAGCATTAGGAGGAGAGATGCCCACACTGTAAACAAAGCCGGGTGCAGTATATTTGAGATATTCAATCAAAGCAGAATTCCCCGCAATATAACCGCCACAACTAGCAAAAGATTTACTAAGAGTGCCCATCCACAAATCCACATCATGAGGATTTACCCCAAACAATTCTCCAATACCCCGTCCATTTTTTCCTAATACACCAATAGAATGGGCTTCATCCACCATGAGGAAAGCTTTATGACGCTTTTTCACCTCAATAAACTTAGGAAGATTAGGAATATCTCCATCGGTGCTATATACTCCTTCAATAACAATTAAAACCCTTTGATATTGATGGCGACGCTCTTGTAAAATTTGTTCAAGACTATCCCAATCGTTATGAGGGAAAGACATAATAGTTGCGCCACTGAGGAAACAACCTTGGAGAATACTATTGTGACTTAGATAATCGTGTAATACTAAATCTTTTTGTCCAAATAAATGTCCAATGGTCGTAACATTTGTGGCATGACCACCTACATAAACAATACTATCTTCTGCTCCTATTAAATCAGCAATGGCTTTTTCCAATTGACGATGAAGGGGTTTTTCCCCTGATAGAAGCCTACTAGCAGAAGCTGAAGTGCCATAACGCTCAATAGCATCCTTAGCTGCTCGATTGACTTCCACATCACCACACATTCCCAAATAATTGTAAGTAGCGTAGTTGATTAATTCTTGATGGCCAATGGTAGTTTTATCATTGACGACCTTTTCTTGGGGGGTAAAGAAAGGATTTTTAATGCCTTGAGCATTGATTTCATCTAATTGGCCTTGTAGTTGAAGATATTCTGGGAATTGTCGAACATCGTAATATTCTTGGGGTATAAAATGATTATTCTCGATATCAGATTTATCGGTAGAAATTTGGCAAATTTCGGCTAAATGTTTGGCTAATTCTGCCAAAGTTGGATAATCCCATAATAAAGTAGGAGGCAATCTACGCTCTAGGAAGTTTTCCAACTCACCTGAGAGGTTTACTGCTTCAATAGAATTCAAACCATAATCGGTTAAATCCGTATGAGGATCGATTTCTCCAGAATCTATTTCTAATTTTTCAGCTAATTTAGCAATCAACCAAGCAGAAATTAATTCCTTATTAAGTTTATTAGGTTGATTGACAGACGATTTACCATTGCCATTACCATTACCATTGCCATTAGATATTTTATTTTCTTTACCATTTAACAGGGGGCTAAAATGGGTTTTCACTGTTCACTCCTCAATTTTTAGCAGTTTAACCTCTCAGTTTATCTCAGGATAACTGACATTTTATCATTTGGTGTGCGAATCCTATGACTGTACTATTAAAACTTGCAATCACCTTGTTTAAAAAGATTATAAAAGTAGATAGGATTTCATTGTATAGTACTTAGCACTTAGTATTTACTAGATATGGTAAGTAAATTGTTTTTCCAAGAAATTTGATCAACATTTGTTACCTAGAAGCTTTGTATTAGAGATATTGTACTTAAAATTTTGCTTTGGCTTTGATCATGAAGTGTCAATGTCAACTTATGTATTTTTTAATTTTTTTTATTTAGTATTATTTTTGAAATTTGAGATTCATAAGTAATTATCCATGGTTATTTTCTACCAACTGAACTCTTTAACAAAGATGATTAAATGTTTTTTAACCAATGGGAAAGGTCTATATTTGTAAGCTCTTGTACTTTTAAAATATCATCTTGATAAAAAGAAGTTAATTTATTTGTTGAATTTTTTGATAGAGTTTCTTTTGTTTTAAATAATCCTTCTACTTTTTTTTGTAACATATATCTTTGTTGGGATGTTGTTAGGGGTTTTAATACTGTTTTTAAACCTTTGATTAATGGATTTTTTGATGATATTAATTGATTAATTGTTTGATTTTTTTTCCCTCCTTGACGAATAATAACAGATGTATCTGGAAGAAAATCTTCTTTAACTCCAACAAATTTGAAAAGAGAAGTAAAAAATTTTGCCCTTTCTTGGATAAAAGTATCAAAAAGTACAACCATTATTTGTTCACGACTGAATTCATCAAAGTATTTTTTCAAGTAAGAATAATATAAGCCATTATTAATTATCCCAAGATTTTCACCTTTAATAAAATTATCAGGATTTTTACAAATATCTTCAAAATTTATATCTATTTTTTTTAAATTCTTTATCATATTAAAATGAGAAAAAGCTCGTTCTGCTGGATTCCTTAAAATAACAATCAGCTTAGCTTTAGGAAAAAATTGTTTAATATTGTTAAAACCTCTTTCATTGTACAAATAAGCACTAGAAACTTCACCAAAAACTTTTTGATTTTGATAGTTATTATATAAATTTTTGTAATCCTCAATGTTTAGTTGTGGTTGATTTAAGATATCTTTTCCTTTAGTTTCAGGCATGGCAATTTCTGGATGTTGTCCTAAATAAAAATGCATTGATGACGTTCCACATTTATGCCCACCCAAAATAATAAAGCGATCCCAATTTAAAAAAGCGTTTAAAGAATCCATGGAATTAAGTAATAACTTGATCGAAAGAAATTTTAGCACAATAGCTAACTAAATTCATCAGCAATTTAATAACAATTTTAATTAGTTAAACAATTCCAGAATCTGATGAAATAAAAAATTTTCTGCTAAATCCTGAAGAGTTACGGCTAAAGGAGATTTTGAATCAGGAATAACTTGTATTAACTCTAAAATTCCATCATCACTACATTCATTTGCAGCTTCTTTTAATTGATTTTGCCACTCTCTTGGCATTTGGGAAAAATATAACCGTATATTTTCTTCTTGAGATAAAGGCAATTTATCATTCTGTTGATTTTTTTTAGATTTATCCTCATAAATATAGCGAATTTTAAGATGTTTAATCAACTTTTCTAAAAGTAATTCTTCTTTAAAAGGCTTAAGCATAAAATCATCACAACCTGCTGCAAGAATAATATTGCGTTCTTCTTCAAAGACACTAGCTGTAAGGGCAATAATAATAGTTTTTTTTCCTTTAAAAGTAGATTTAATTTTTTTAGTAGCTTGGTAGCCATCCATTACAGGCATTCTTATATCCATAAAAATAACTTGAGGATTCCAATTTTCCCATTCTTGGATCGCTTCAAGGCCATTACTAGCTTCTCGAATTTCAAAACCAATTGAGGTGAGTAATTTTGATAATAAAAGACGACTTTCTTGGCAATCATCTACTACTAAAATACGATATTGAGGTTGATTTGAATCGATTCCAATTACCCTAGGTTTAGGCTTAATTTTCTTAATTTCATTAGCACAACCACGATTAACTTGAATATTAAAACTAAATTTTGTACCTTTACCAACTATACTATTTACTTCAATTTTTCCTCCCATTAATTGGACAAATTTTTGGCTAATAGCTAATCCTAAACCGGTTCCTTGTTGAGATTTTCTACCTGTTTCTGTTTGGCTAAATACTTTAAATAATTTATTGATTTCTTCTGGTGCAATTCCGGGGCCTGTATCTTCTACTTCAAAATAAAGCTGGTATAATTCTCTATTTAATTTAGCTTTTACTTGTAAGGTTATTTCTCCTTTTTCTGTAAATTTAAGCCCGTTTCCTACCAGATTAATTAAAATCTGTCGCAATTTTCCTCGATCGGTTTTGATATATTGAGGGACATTTTTATCTAGTTTAACAATAAGATTTAATCCTTTTGTTTTTGCTTTTAAACTAAACATATCCTCTAAATTTTTAAGAAAACAATATAAATCAAAACTACTTGAAGTTAAAGTACTTCTACCTGCTTCAATTTTGGACATTTCTAAAATGTCATTAATTAATGTTAATAAATGCTCTCCGCTACGATTAATAATATTTAAAGTTTCTTGACGATCTAAAGATAGTGATGAATCCCGACTCATGATTTGAGTAAATCCTAAAATAGCATTGAGAGGTGTTCTTAATTCGTGACTCATACTAGCTAAAAATTCAGTTTTGGCTTGGTTTGCTTTATCTGCTGCAAATATGGCTTTTCTTAATTCTTTTTCTGCTTTTTGACGCTCTCTAATTTCTTTTTCTAATCGTCGATTTTTTACTTCTAATTCTCTAGTTCTTATTTTGACAATTTCTTCTAAACTATAATTAAATTGTTGTAATTTTTGGTAAAGTTTGCCTAATTCTTGATGGCTTTTTTCTACTGCTATAACATCTCTATAAGATCTTAATCCGGCAATAATTGTAGTAAATAATTTTTGCTGTGTTAATTCTAATTTGGTTTTATAATCATTAATATCATATTCTAAAATTACTGATTCTTCTGGAGCTTCTCCGGGTTGTCCGGTGCGCAAAATTATTCTTACTGATTGGTTTTTTAATTCTTCTCGAATATATTTTACTACTTTTAATCCTGAATCTGTAGTTTCCATTACCACATCTAATAAGATTAAAGCTGTATCGGGATTATTATTAATAATTGTTTTTGCTTCTTCTCCTGAGTAAGCCGATAAAATAATTAATGATTTATTTTCAAAAGTAAAATTATCTAAGGCAAATTTGGTTACTTGATGAACTTTCTCTTCATCATCTACTAAAATTATTTTCCATTTTTCTCGATTATTAACTATTTTATGTTTTTGATTTAATAATAATTCTTCATCTTCTTCAAAAATTAATTCTTCATCTTCTAATTGATTTTTCCATGGCTGGTTTTGACTCATTTTTAACTTTCTCCCTCTATTTCTAGAGACAATTTAATGATAAATTTCGTCCCTTTGCCTACTTCACTTTCGCAATCAATCGTACCTTGAAGTTTTTGAGTTATCAAATTATAAATAATATGTAATCCTAAACCACTACCCCCTTGACTGCGAGATGTTGTAAAAAATGGTTCAAAAATTTTGCTCATATTTTCAGGAGGAATACCACAACCATTATCCCAATATTCCATGATTAAATTGTTTTCTTCTTGATAAAAATTAAAAGATAATTCTCCTTTTTCTTCGCCTTGAAAACCATGAATAATTGAATTCATAACCAGATTAATAATTACTTGAGAAAATGCCCCCGGGTAGCTATTTATCAATAATTCATCTTCAGCCAGAATCATTACTGTATGGTTAGTTTTTTTCAATTGTGGCTCTAAACTTATTAAAATTTCTTCTAAATATTGTTTAACTGGAAAAGTTCGAGGAATTTCATTAGTTCGATCAACCGCTACTTGTTTAAAACTTTGAATTAATTCTCCTGCTCGATTTAAATTACTGAGAATAATTTCACTACTAAGTTTAGCTTTCTCCAAAAAAGTATTTAATAAAGATCGTTTTAAAGTTCCATTTTGGTAGGCATTTAAGAAGGAATTAGTCTCATTTGTTAAGACAGAAGCCGCCATAATACTATTACCAATTGGGGTATTAATTTCGTGGGCAACTCCTGCTACTAAACCTCCTAAAGCTGCCATTTTTTCTGATTCAATTAATTGTTTTTGGGCTGTTTTAAGATTATTAAGAGTATGAGTTAATTCTTCCGTTCGCTCTCTTACTTTTTCTTCTAAATTGCGATTAGCTTCTTCTAGGATTTTGAGGTTTTCTTCTTGTAAACATTTGAGGTAAAGATGGGTTTTAATTCTGGCTAATAATTCTTCTTTTGTAATAGGTTTAGTTAGATAATCATTGGCTCCTAAATCAAAACCTACTACGATATCTTGAACTTGAGTTTTAGCAGTTAAAAGTAGGATTGGTAACTCAGTTGGCGAAAAACGATCGCGTAATTTTTTAGTGACTTCATAACCAGTCATTTTCGGCATCATGACATCTAATACAATCAAATCTGGAGATAAACCATTGTTAATTAATTCTAGAACTTCTAAACCATTAGTAGCCTGAATAATAGCATAATAATCATACAAAGAAAGATGATTAACTAAGACTTGAAGATTAACTGGTTCATCATCTACAACTAAGATTTTAAATTTATGTTCATTTTCTTTTTTAAAAGGTAAACCAGAGGTAATAGGGTTTAATTCTAAAGAAGAATGATTGAGATTTGTTACCGAAGAAATTGGCGTATTAGGGTCTACTTTTCCTTGAGAAACTGGTAGAGTAAAAGTAAAACATGAGCCGACACCAAAAGTAGATTTAACGGATATTTCTCCCCCATGTAATTCGATTAATTGTTTAGTTATGGCTAATCCTAAACCTGTGCCGCCATATTCTCTAGAAGTTGAACCTTCTGCTTGTTCAAAAGATTGGAAAATCCGATCTAATTTTTCTTTTCTAATTCCTATTCCCGTATCATTAACTGAGACAATTAATTGAGAATTGGATGAATCTAATTGGGCTGAGACCAAAATTATACCCGATCTTGTAAATTTTATAGCATTACCAACAAGATTATGAAGAATTTGTTGTAAGCGATTTTCATCTGCTTTTGCTGGTGGTAATTCGGCAGGAATAGCATTAATTAATCGTAAATCTCTATTAGAAACTAAAGGTTGATTTAAAGTAATAACTATTTGGGTAACTTGTCGCAAACTAACGGGTTTTATTTGTAGTTTAATATCTCTGTGACGTAGTTTAGAAAAATCAAGAATATCGTTAACAAGATTTGCTAATCTATGGCCACTTTGAACTATCATTAAAAGGTTTTTCTTTTGTAATTCAGTTAAATTTCCTGTGGCACCATCTAGCATGGATTCTCCTATACCAATCATCCCATTTAATGGTGTTCTTAATTCGTGGGATGTATTTGCTAAGAATTCATCTTGCAGTTTATTCATGGTTTGTAAAGCATTATTGCTATTTTCTAATTCCTTGGTATAAGTTTCTAATTGTTGAAGTAAACTACGATTTTCTTGAAAAATGCTAGAAATTTTCTCAAACCAAGGTTGCCAACAAAAGGGAAGATTAGTAGCTTGTGATTTTTTTCCTTTGCTTTCGTTTTCTATGTGTTTTACTAATTTTAAAGCGGGATCGATAAATTCTTTATGAATTAATTGATTGGCAATAGCTAAAATCAATGCTAAACCCGGAATTAAAATTAACCATGCCCAATTTGTATTGGCAATTGCTGCTTTAATAGTGTCGGTTTTGGAAACCCAAAAAACTAATTTCCAAGGGGCATTTTCTAAGGGATAATACAGGACTAAATAAGACCCTATTTTATTAACTTCCCTGGGAGGTTTTTTAAATATCTCATTCATTTTTTCCTGAATTTCTATAGGAAAAGCGATCTTTGCTGATTGAACTTTTTTAATTTTGGAATTTTCTAAAAGAGGATGAGCTAATAATTGATTGTATCGATCGATTAAAAACAAATTCTTTTGGCTTTGCCCATTAACCTGAAAATTATTAATAAAATCATTAAGAATGTAGACAGTAAAATCAATACCTATTGTGCCTACAAATTTATCTTCATCATAAACTGGTGCACCACAAGTTACCATCAAACCAGCACCAGCCATATCTAAATAAGCATTAGTCCAAAATCGATTTCTTTCTGGATTATTTTCTGGCAATCCTAACAAATAAGCTTCATTATAAAGCTTGTCACTAAAGCGAAATTCTTGAGATTTTATCCGAGGATAAATATTAACAAAACGATTAGCAGAGGTATAGTAAACCCAAGCAACATTTGGTAAGTTAGCCTTAACAGCGGAGAAACCTAAACTAACATCTAAAGCCATTTCTAATTCTCGATAAAAATCAGGATTTCGATTAATAAGTGATCCATCTCCTGTTAAATTTCCCACCATTTCTTGAGTTAAAGGTGGCTGAAGATTATCAAGATGAAAATAATTTTTGCTTTGATTTTCCTCTAAATGATCTAATAATAAAGAATGAGGTTTTTGGAAATGATTTGTTTTTAAATAGGATTCACTTTGATTTCTCAAGATTTCCACATCATTAGTAACATTTCTGATGAAATAATCAAGGGTTAATACTCTTTCGCTAAAATCGCTTTTTAATTTACTAATTTCTTGTTCGTAACGAGAGCAAAATTGAAAATATAAAATAGCTAATGAGACTAAAGCCACTAAAAAAAAAGTAGCAAACATCATCAAATTATAACGTTGAAAAAAATTAGCTTGTTTGTTTCCATAAAAATTCATTTTATCGATCCTTTTTACCTAGATCATTAATTTTAACTAATAATTGTAATTAAAAATTTTAAGATTGTGACAACAAAAATATATTAAATAATTAAATTAAATTGTAGTAAAATAATAAAAATTAAAATAGTAAATTCAGTCCTTCCAATTAAATTAGATTATTGTTTTAATTAAACTTTTTAAGTTAAATAATTTTAAAATTATAACAATTTCTGCCCTCTTTTTTAGATTGATAAAGAGCGCGATCAGCAGAATCTATTAATAGTTTAGAATAAATTTCTACATGAGGAATAGTAGTAGCGATACCCAAACTTACAGTTACATATTGATCAATACTAGATAAAGGATGAATAATCTTAAGCTTTCCTAATTCTTTGTGAATATTTTCAGCTACTTTGATCGCACCAAAACTATCAGTATTAGGTAAAATAATAGCAAACTCTTCACCACCATAACGAGCGACAAAATCTCTAGGATGATTAACAGCAGACGTCATCATTGTAGCAATTGCTTTTAAACAATCATCTCCTAATAAATGGCCATAATAATCATTATAAGCTTTAAAAAAATCCACATCAGATAAAATCAAAGATAAAGGTGTTTTTTCCCTTAACATTTGTTTCCATTCTTTCTCAAAACGCTCGTTAAATTTACGACGATTTGCTACACCTGTTAAACCATCTAAATTAGCTAAAAGACTTAATTCTTGATTTGCTAATTCTAAAGAATGAGTTCTTTCTTTAACTTTTTCTTCTAAAGTTTGGGAATATATTTTTAACTCTTGATAACATTGTGCCGTTTTAAGTGCTGCCGTAGTTTGTGATGTTAAACTTTTAAATATTTTTAAATCTTTACTATCATAGTGAATAGGTTTAGTTTGACAAATTGCCATTACACCAATAGTTTGATTTTGAATATTTAAAGGCGCACACATAGTAGAGTAAACCTTCTTTTCATGATAGGAAATTATTACTTTAGAATCTATTTCGTTAACTATTTCTGCATTGCCAGTAAATAAAACACGATAGATTATTTCCATTGCTTCAAAATATGTTATTTCTCTTTTGGAAAAATTTTCAAGTTTTCCAGTTTTTTCATTTTGCAACCAGACTAAAACTAAACTTTCTCCAAATAATTCCTGAACTTCTTTAACTACTAATTGAATTATTTCATTAATTTCCAAACAATTCAACATTTTCCCAGAAACATTGCATAAAAAATCAATCTCCTCATATTTTTCTAAAGCATGGATTGCTAAACTTTTCTTTTCATATTCTTTAGTAGCAGAATAATTAAGAATCTTGGCAATAATGGAAGCTTTTTCATCACCAAATACCCAACCAATAATCTCATCAGCAGCTTTAATTGCATAACGACAAGAATTACAATGGCAAAGATTAGACTCTCCTAAAATAATCGATTCTTTTACATCAGCGATAGCAATAGGAATGTCTAATACTTTTATCGTCTCTTTTAATAAAGAAATTAAATCGTCTTTTTCTATTAGCTTTTTAAGTTTAATATTAATCATCAAGAATTATCTTGTAATTGTTTTTATTTATTTATAATTTTAACCACAATGGATAAAATTTCAATCTCTAATTTGTAAAATCTCCATTGACTTAAAAAGCACTTCTTTGGGGCTAAAAGGTTTAGTCATGTATAAATCTGCACCTACAGCTATACCTGTTTGTTTATCTAATTCTTGACCTTTAGCAGTTAACATAATGATATAGGTATTATAAGTTGTAAGTTCTGTTTTAACAATTTTACACACTTCCAGACCACTCATTTTTGGCATCATAACATCAAGAAAAATTAAATCTGGTTTTTCTTGTCGAATAATTTCCAATGCTTCTTCTCCATTGGTAGCAGTCAACAACTTAACATGATAATTTTCTTCCAATTTTTCCAAAGCTTGCTCCATCAAAATTAAGATATTCGGTTCATCATCAACAATCAATACTTTTTTATTAGTCATAACTTTAGCCCATTGATTAAATTAACGTTTATATTAAAGAGGAATTGTAAAAGAGAAATTACTTCCCTGAGATAATGTACTTTCCATCCAGATTTTGCCTCCATGATATTCTATAATCTGTTTGCAAATAGGTAAACCCAACCCTGTACCCTTAGGTTTATTCGTCAAGATATTTCCTACTTGTTTAAATCGTTCAAATATTTGCTCTTGTTGTTCTTGAGCAACTCCTATTCCTGTGTCTATTATACTAATTATAATATTATTATGATCAACTCTAGCACGACAAGTTACTATTCCTTCTGAGGTAAATTTTACTGCATTTGAAATTAGATTAATTACAACTTGAATAATACGATCACAATCCACTTCAACTTGAGGTAATCCCAGAGGTATATCCTTAACTAACTTTAAAGAGTGTTTTTCAAATAAAGAAGCTGTGGCGGCAATTGCTCGTTCAAGAATATGTTCGATGTAGACAGATTGGATATTCCATTCCACTTTACCAGATTCCATTTTAGCAATATCTAAAACATCATTAATTAAAACCGTCAGTCTTTCCGCTTCTGAAATTATAATATCGATATTTTCTTGAATACGAGTATTAGTTTTTTGCAGGTTATTATCATAAATATCTTCAAGTGCAGGAAAAATACATTCTTCTAATTTATCTTTAATAATGCAAGCAAAACCCAATACAGAAGTCAATGGAGTTCTCAACTCATGGGATACTGTTGCTAAAAAATCAGTTTTCATCCGATCGACTTCTCTTTCCAAAGTGACATCACGGATTAAAATAACACTGCCTACACAAACATCTCCTTCATCTCCTTCACCCTCTTTGACAATACTAGTAGCCAAAGCTTGGCCAGAGCGTCCATTTTCTAATTCCACATCAACAGTAACTGTTTCTTTTTCATTAGATTTAGTTTTCTTGACCAACTCAAACAAATCTAAAGGGAAATGATTCTTAATATTTTCGCCAATCAAATCATTATTTAGACTAAACATATATAGCAAAGCTGGATTTAAACGAGTAATATTATGATATATATCAGTAACCAATAATCCATCTGCTAAATTATCCACAATAGCATTTAAATCTGCCAAAGTTTCCTTCAATTCAAGAGATCTTAACTGAGTTTGTCTAAGCAAATCTGCCTGTTGAAGTGCTACCCCTAAATTAACAGCAATTTTAGCTGTAAATTCTTTTTCCGAATCCTGCCATTTACGGGTTTGGGAGCATTGATGAATACAAAGTAAGCCCCATAAAGTTTTTCCCTTTAATAAAGGAGCGACTAAATTTGCCTTAACATCAAAACGAGATAGAATACTGACATGACAATCTAATAACCCTGCTTCATCAATATCTTCAATAGCCCAAATCCTTCGATTTTGATAGTACTGAGCATTTTTCTCCCCAAAACATTTATCCTTTACTCTAGAAGCTAAGACAGATTTAAACTTTGGTAAAACATCCTCTGAGACAAATTCTCCTTCTGTCCAATTTGAATCTGGATAAAATTGAAATATTGCCACTCGATCGGCATTAAGTAATTGACGCACTTCTGTAGCTGTTGTTTTAAAAATGGTCTCCAAATCCAAAGTACGACGAATTTTATCAATCACCAAAGCCAATGCACGCTCTTGATTAGCCGCTTTTGTTTGTTGCTCTTTTTGAGATTCAACTTGTGCTAAGGCTGTTGTTAACTCTGTAGAACGTTTTTCTGCTTGGGCGAGCAATTCTGCCTGTTGTAATGCTACTCCTAACTGTAGGGCAATTTTAGTAGTAAATTCGATTTCCGATTGTTGCCATTTCCGAGTTTGGGAGCATTGATGTATACAAAGTAATCCCCAGAGGAAATTATTTTTCAATAAAGGTATAACTAAATTAGCTTTAATATCAAAGCGAGCGAGAATCTCGATATGACAATCACTCAAACCTTGATTATAAATATCCTCCACAGCCAATATATGACGCTGATGATAATCTATAGCATAATCTGAACCAAAACAACTATCTTTCACTCTAGCGGCAACCGCTGAAGGAAATTCAGAAGATACATCTTCGGAGACAAATTCTCCTTCTGTCCAATTTGAATCTGGATGAAATTGAAATATTGCCACTCGATCGGCATTAAGTAATTGACGTACTTCTTGCGATGCGATTTGAAAAATCTCTTCCAAATCTAGACTTTGACGAATTTTATCAATCACTTCTGTTAAAGCCCTTTCTTGTTGTGCGGCTTTTACTTGTTGAATTGCTTGTTGTTGAATTTGTTGTATATTATCTGTTTGCTGTAGTGCTACTCCCAATTGAATAGCTACTTGCTCTAATAACTTGATTTCATCTGGTTGCCATTGGCGCGGCCCACTATGTTGAAAAGCTGACATTAAACCCCAAAGCTTTTCTCTTTGAAAGAGAGGGACTACAGCATAAGATTTTACGGCAAATCTTTCTAATTGATGAATATGACAATCAGATAAATTATTTTCATAAATATTGTTAGCTATACAAGAAATATTATGACGAAATCTTCCTCCTTTATTTTCTTTTAAATAGTTATCTTCCCAATCACAACCCACTAAAGGGGGGAATTCTTGAGGTTCTGATTCAAAAATAAAATCTCCAGAATAATCTTCACGAAATTTATAAATAGCAATCCTTTCTACTCCCAAGAGTTTCTTTACTTCTGTGGTGGCAGTTTGGAAAATAGTATTGATATCTAATGTGCGGCGTATTTTATCAATTACTAAAGCTAATGCTCTTTCTCGCTCAGCTTCTTTTGCTAATTCTTCTGCTCTTTTTTGTAATTCTGCTGTTAAAGCTGTTTGCAATTCTTCTTTACGTTGTTTTGTGGTGGCTAATAAGGTTGCTTGTTGAATGGCTACTCCTAAATGAGCACCTATTTGAATGAGAAAATTTACTTCACTATCTTCCCAATTACGAGGACCAGAATTTTGAAATACTGCTAATAAACCCCAAAGTTTATTCCCTTCATATATAGCAATGATTACATAAGCTTTAGCTTGATAACTTTCTAATTTAGAAATATAGCATTCACTAAAACCTTTATTGTATATGTCATCACAAACCCTAAAAACTTTATCTCGACTAAAATTACCACCTCTTGTTTCTTTTAAATAACTATCAGAGTATTTGTCTAATAGTTTTATACTACAATCACTAATATTTCGACATATCTCTAGATTTTCTAATTGTTTTTTACAGAGAGAAACCCATCCTTGGCCTACTGATTCCACTTCAAATTTACCACTCCAATCCTCATTAAAACGATAAATTGCTACTCGATCGGCTTTTAGTAACTGTCTTACTTCTAAAGTAGTTGTTTGAAATATCGTATTGATATCAAGACTTCGCCTAATTTTATCTATGATTGTGGCAACAGCTTTTTCTCTTTTCACTGCTTTTTTCACAGCAACAGTTAAATTTTGTGATTGTAACTGTAATTGATTCATTTGCTCTGCTTGTTGTAAAGCTATGCCTAAATGGGTTGCTATTTGACTGACAAATTCTTTTTCTGATGCCTGCCATTTCCGAGGTGAACGGCATTGATGAATACATAATAAACCCCAAAGGCGATCTTTTTTTAATAATGGTACGACTAAATTTGCTCTTACATCAAACCTAGATAATATGGCAATATGACAATCTTGCAATTTTGCTTTATATATATCTTCACAAGCCCAAATTTTTCCTTTAGCATAATAAACTGATTGGGTTTCAGCAAAACATTTATCACTTATTCTAGCAGCCAAGGCACTAGTATAGGGAGACAATACATCTTCCGATACAAATTCTCCACAGATATAATTAGAATTTTCATCAAAACGATACATCCCCACTCGATCGGCATTAAGTAATTGACGTACTTCACTTGCAGTAGATTTAAAAATACTATCTAAATCTAGAGATTCCCTAATTTTGGTAATTACCGCAAATAATGCTTTTTGTTTAGCAACTTGAGATACTTCTAGTTTCGATTTTTTTTTGAGTTGCATCACAAGGTTTTTAATTTTTAAATAATTTTTAATAAAATTTGGCATTTTTAATTTTTCTTTATTAATCATTAATTATAATTAAGTTTTTTCTATTTTAAATCATTTCTTTTATTTTTAGAAAAAATCGTTTAATAATTCTTAAAAAGTCAAATTAATAAAAACAATCTCAGTAAATATACTAATATTATTTTTCTTAAAGCATATTAGACATTGAGTGGTGAAGAGAAGAAAATAGAGAGATGGGAGAGAACAACGATAATGTCGAGAATAGGAGAGAGTAGAGAAAATAAATTTTTGTTAATTTATCCTAAATTTAAGATTTTTAAAATCTATCATTATTAAAGACAAATTGATATAACAATTAGGTTTTGAGTTAATCATTTAATGATTAATAATTAATAATTAATACTTAATACTTAATCTTAAAAAAACAATTGATCTTGATATTAATATTGATAACCAAATTAAACAAAGTTAACCTATCAAATTTTATAGTAGTTAAAAAAACTAATAATTATTAAAATATTTAACTTGGTAAAATTTATGATAAGTGATTAGAGGGATTGATTCATCTCGGTTATTTGAGGAGAGACATTTGCCAATAACGAGAGATTTTCGATAAGTTATTGCTACCCTACTGTATTAAGTCAACAATAAAAAAGTTTTTTCTAACTATCAAGTTAGATTAATTTTCAAAAATAATAATAGAGTTTCAACATTCTAAATTTAGGATAATTAACCAAAATTTATTTTCCCTACTCCTGATATCAACATAAAATCCTCCCTTCTTCCCATTCCCCTTATTTTCCATCTCTATCAAAATTATGGAAAAACCATATTAAAGGAAATATTAAACTAATGTCTTAAGAAAGAAAGATTAATTAATAAAAATTATATACTCCTAAATAATTGATTAAAACAAAATTATTTAACCAATAAAAAAATTAATAATTTTATAAGTATCTAAGATAACAAACAGTCTATAGTAAAAAAAATGTCAATTTAGTAACAAAAAGTTAATCATAATAAATAATTTAGATCAAAATTAGATTTACATTGGTAAAATCTAAATAACTATATCTTGATAAAACCAATAATAGGAGTAGAAAATTGATTAAATTTAGCTTAAATATAAACAAATTCTTATCCCTTATCTTTTATTTTTTCTTAATCCTAAGACCATCCTCAGCTACTGCCCAAGTAACTAAATTAGGAGTAGTCAGAAGCCCTGAAAATTCCCAACAATGGGGAGCTATAACCAGACGATTAGAAGAAACAGGTATCAACTACTGTGTTGTTAATACCAATGAATGGGAAGAAGTATCAGATTTAGGCGATATTAGTGTCTTATTTATCCCTAATGTAGAAACCTTAAATGCCAAGCAATCTTTATCTATCAATAATTTAATCGATCGAGGAGGAAGAACAATTGTAACAGGTCCTACAGGGAATCTTTCTCAAGACATCGTACAGCAAGAATTAAGGGATATATTTGGAGCATACTGGGGATTTACCAGAAGCAATCCCACACTATTATTAATACAAGAGCAGAGTTGGAGTTTCCAAGAAGAACTTCAAGGAAGCCTTGTAGGAGGTGTATTAATTCCTTCCAATATAGATAGTATAACTGCGGCATTATGGAATGCTGGAACTACACAACCAGCTATAGTATTAAATGATAATAGTACTTTTTTGGGATGGCGTTGGGGAAATGATGCTGTTTCTCCTTTAACATTTGATACAGCTTGGTTATCTGAAACCTTGAATCGTTATGGTGTAAGTACATTCAGTAATTTTGATTTTGCTCATGATTCCAATCCTCGACCTTGTAATGAAAATAATCTGAAAAAACCTGATCCAAGACCATTACTTCGAGAAGATCAACTAATTAACCAACAAAATCAACCTACTGTTACTATTCCAGCATTAGTTACAGATAATTCTCTTGCAGGCAATTCTACAGTTAATTTAGTTTCACAAACCAAGGAATCAAGCCATATTAATAATAAACAGATTCCTAATCCGAATATTAATGAGGGTATAAACCCTATAGAGAATCCCATCGATAATCCCATCAATAACCCCATTAATGATGGTATAAACCCCATAGATAATCCCATCGGGAATCCCATCGACAATCCTCTCAATAATCCGATAGGTAATCCCATAGATAATCCCCTTGATAATCCTCTCAATGGTGGTGGAATTAATAATCCTCTGAATAACCCCATCGGGAATCCCATCGACAATCCTCTGAATAACCCCATCGAGAATCCCCTTGAAAATCCCCTCAATGGTGGAGGTATCAATAATCCTCTGAATAATCCTATCGGGAATCCCATTGATAATCCTCTCAATGGTGGTATCAATAACCCCATCGGGAATCCCATCGACAATCCTCTGAATAACCCCATTGACAATACCCTTGAAAATCCTCTCAATGGTGGAGGAATCAATAATCCTCTGAATAATCCTATCGGGAATCCCATCGACAATCCTCTGAATAACCCCATCAATAATCCCCTTGATAATCCTCTCAATGGTGGAGGAATCAATAATCCTCTGAATAATCCTATCGGGAATCCCATCGACAATCCTCTGAATAACCCCATCAATAATCCCATTAATAATCCCATTAATAATCCTATTAATGATGGTATAAACCCAATAGATAATCCCATTAATCAAGATCTCAATGAGCAAATCCAACGTAATGCCTTTATTCCTATAGAATTTATCAAAATGAATGAAGAGTTAGATAAACTCATTGAAAGATTTGAAAGCACACTAATTTCAGGTCAAGCCATTGATAGTAACATTAATATATCAATGACAGAAGCAATAAAATCAGTTATTACTGCTCGTAACAAAGGATTAAATCAACAATTAAAATCTTCACTTAGTGAAAATCATGATTTAAATCAAGCAAATCGCTGGTTAAATCAAGCAAAAGAAAAACAAAAATCATTCCATCAATATCTAGCACAACAAGAATATAACGAAGCAAGACAGCAGTGGTTAGAAGCAAGACGCATTCTCTGGGATAACTATCCAGTTTCTAGCCAATTAGCTCAACCAGAAATCCGAGCAATCTGGCTCGATCGCGGTACAATCGTTAAAGCAAAATCAAGAGCAGATTTAGAAAAAATCTTCGATAGCCTAGCAAAAGCAGGAATCAACACCGTCTTTTTTGAAACACTCAATTCCAGCTATCCCATTTATCCTAGTGAAGTTGCACCTCAACAAAATCCCTTAGTTAAAGGTTGGGATCCCCTCAAAGAAGCAATTAGCCTAGCTAAAGAAAGAGGGATGGAATTACACGCTTGGTTATGGATATTTGCCGCAACCAATCAGGCACATAACATTATCATTAATCAACCAGCGACAGATTTAGGGCCTGTATTATCCCAAAATCCAGATTGGGCAACCACCGATCGTGAGGGCAACGTTTTTCATCATAGTTCTAAAAAAGCATTTTTTGATCCAGCAAATCCAGAAGTGCAAAAATACCTCTTATCAGTAATAGATGAAATTGTAACTAACTATGATGTTGATGGCATTCAATTTGATTATATTCGCTATCCATTTCAAACTCCCAGTATCGATCTAACTTACGGTTATGGTATAGTCTCCAGACAAAAGTTTCAAGAACAAACAGGTGTAGATCCGATCACAATTAGTTCTCGTGATTCTCTATGGTATCAATGGAATCAATTTCGCGTTCAACAAGTAGATAACTTCGTGGCTAAAGCTTCTAAAATGATTAAAGAAAAAGAGCCAGATATAGTTATTTCTGCTGCGGTTTTTCCCATACCAGAATTAAATCGTTTATCAAAAATACAACAAAACTGGGGCAAATGGATTGAAGATGAATTAATCGATTGGTTAGTGCCTATGACTTACGCACCAAATTCTGAACAGTTACAACAATTAGCAGAACCTTTATTTTCCAAAGATTCTGGAAATACATTCGTTTTACCTAGTATCAGGCTGTTAAATGTACCAGATGTTGTGGCTTTCGATCAAGTTCAATTTTTAAGAACTTTGCCAATAGGAGGATATGCTTTATTTGCTGCTGAAAACTTTAATGACAATCTCGAAAGGATTTTTAGTACCACACAAAATTATGGCAATGGCAACTTAAAACAAGAATTATTGCCTCATCGAAAGCCATTTAAAACAGCACAAACTCGCTTCCAAGCTTTGCAAAAAGAATGGATTATGCTATTAGTACAAAACAAAATTACTATGTCTGAAGCTAATCTTAAACAGTGGAGTCAAGAAGCAGAAATTTTACAAAAATCTCTCGATAATTTAGCTAATGAACCAACAGTAAGAAACCTACTTAAAGTTCAACTCAACTTATCTTCTTTCAGAAAAGATTGGAATAATTGGATACAAGAACATTCTGAAGAAAAACCCTATTTAGTTGCAGCTTGGACGAATCGTTTAGAAGCCATAGATACCTTAATTAACTATGGAGAAAGAGTTAAAGGTTTTGATACTTTATAATTGAAAAATTGACGATGAATTCAATGAATTGATCGTCAATTCATAATAAAATAAAAATTAAGAAGTGTTCCTGTTTTAGAGTGCTTGGATTCACTTCTCTTTAATTTTTATCTTTAGGTGGAAATGGATCATTTCCGGGGGGAATAGTATTCTTCTCGCGAATTTTTCCATCTCTACCTTTGGTTGTTAGCTCACCACCTCCATCTTTTTTGATTTGTTCTTTTGCACGTTTTTGAGCTTCTTTTTGAGTTTTATGTACACTAGAATCTCTCGAATTTGAATTTTTCTTATTTCCCCATTGACCATCTTCTCTACGATAGACCATAGGATCATGATCTTTTGACATGATTTATTCTCCTAAATATTTGGATATATCTTGAGACTAGCAATTCACACAGTAAAAATTTTTATATTTTTAGGTAATATAAATACGGATATCCGAACTACTAGTATATTTACAGAGTAAAGACTAACTGTAAACTATAGGATGATAGCGATATATATTAAATCAAATTATTTATTGTAAAATAAGAAATAAATCAAGATTAAAAATTATGTCTTTACCAATAGTTGCTATTATCGGTCGTCCGAATGTAGGAAAATCCACTCTTGTCAATCGTATAGCAGGAGAAAGAGATGCCATTGTAGACGATACCCCAGGTGTAACACGCGATCGCACCTATCGCCAAGCATTTTGGCTCGATCGAGATTTTCAGATAGTAGATACAGGAGGATTAGTCTTTGACGACGACACAGAATTTTTACCCCTAATTCGTGAACAAGCAATGGTTGCCTTAAATGAAGCATCAGTAGCCATTTTCCTAGTGGATGGCCAAACTGGCATTACATCAGGGGATCAAGAGATCGCCCATTGGTTGAGAAAACAACCAGTTCCAGTTATTTTAGCAGTAAATAAATGTGAATCAGAACAAAAAGGAGCAATTCAAACCGCAGATTTTTGGGAACTAGGCTTAGGAGAACCATATCCAATCTCAGCAATTCATGGTTATGGAACAGGAGAAATTCTAGATGAAGTCATCAATTATATTCCAGTAAATGATTCAATAGCAGAAGAAACTGAAATTAAAGTAGCCATAGTTGGTCGCCCAAATGTAGGCAAATCCAGTTTACTTAATGCACTTACCGGAGAAAAACGCTCTATTGTTAGTCCTATATCTGGAACAACCATGGATGCCATCGATATGTTTGTGGAAAGAAACAATATCAAATATCGTTTAATTGATACAGCAGGTATTCGCAAAAAGAAAAACGTTAATTATGGACCAGAATTTTTTGGAATTAACCGAGCATTTAAAGCAATTCGGCGTTCAGACGTAGTTTTATTAGTGATAGATGTCCTTGATGGAATCACAGATCAAGATTTAAAATTAGCAGGAAGAATAGCAGAAGAAGGAAGAGCAGCAGTAGTAATAGTCAATAAATGGGATGCTATAGAGAAAGATTCTTATACAATCTATGAATATGAAAAATTAATTAGAGATAGAATGTATTATATGCCTTGGATAGATTTAATCTTTACCAGTGCTTTAACGGGAAAAAGAGTAGATAAAATTTTAGATTTAGTAGACAAAGCAGCAGAACAATATAGTAAACGAATAAGCACATCTGTCATCAATGAAATCTTGGAAGAAGCAGTAAATTGGTACACTCCCCCGACATCTAGACAAGGAAAACAGGGTAAAATTTATTATGGAACACAAGTTCGGACAAAACCACCAACCATTACCTTATTTGTCAACGATCCCAAACGCTTTAACGACAACTATCGTCGGTATATAGAAAAGCAATTTAGGCAAAATTTAGGTTTTACTGGGACACCCATTCGTTTAGTTTGGCGTGGCAAAAAATCAAGAGAGCTTGAAAGAGAAAATAAAAATAGAGCAACTCGGGTGTAATAATTAACTTAAGATTAATACTCTATCTTCTTTGTCTATCCACTGAAAAATGAACTTAGATTTATGGACTTACTGCGATCGCTTCCCATCGGCTTATACCTAGAAAAACCTGTAACTTGGTTACACAAACTAGATCCCAGAGTAAAACTAGTTTGGTTAAGTAGTTTTTTACTATCACCCTTACTAGCCAATCATGGTTGGAGAATAGGATTAGTAGTAGCATTACTATTCCTTACCTTTTCTGGTGGAATACCCAAAAGAGTTTGGCAAAAACAGATGGTGTGGTTAATGACACTATCTTCTTTAATTTTTATAATTACCCTTATAAGTCCTGATGGTTACGCAATTGACTATCAACCTAGATTACCTGAAAGTGAAATAGAGATCCCACCACCAAGTTCTTATCAATATATTTTGCTTGATACTAACTTTATCACAGTTACTCGTCGCTCTTTAGATTTAGGAATAAGAATTAGCTGCATTATATTTACCCTTATTTACAGTACCAATCTATTTTTACTCACAACTGCTCCAGAAGAAATTACAGCAGGGTTAGAAGATTTAATGTCACCTTTGCGTCGTTTAAAGTTACCAATTACAGAAATTATTTTAACTTTAACTCTTTCCTTACGTTTTATTCCACTTGTTTTAGAAGAAATACAGAATTTAGTTAGATCTGTTCGCACCAGAGCTATTAATTGGAAAAAACTAGGGTTGCGTAGAACCATTCAAGTTTGGTTAATGGTAGTTGAGAAATTTTTATTTAACCTGCTTATGAGAGCTGATCAAATCGCTACAGCAATGGAAATACGCGGTTTTACTAGTCCCAATCGTCATAAAGTGCAATGGCATGATTTACGTTTTAGTTGGTTTGATTGGGTTGCTTTTATTGGTATATTTATCTTTTGGTGGGGTAGATTAACTTTAGGAAATTTAAAATCATTTATATAGAGAAAAAGAATTTATCCCAATTTATCTTTAATAATGGAAGAGTTGAACAATCCTCAACCTAGGATAATCCTCAACCTAGGATAATTAAGAAAAACTTATTTTTTTGATTCTTCCCTCTCAATTCCTAATCTCAATTTTGTTAAAAAAGTAAAGTTTGATACAATCAAAATAGAACAATCTACTCTACATCCTAAGCTGTGCTTTGGTTTTATGTCTAAAAAGAAAAGACGTATGTATTCCATCTTTTCAGCAAATTAATGTAGTTATAAGTTGTAAATATTAAGATGATTTATCTTATTTTCTATAGTTATTCCTTTTATTCCTTGATAAATCATAAGATCTAGAACTAGTAAGCATAAGCAATGCTTATATTGAGTTTTGTCGGTTTTATGTTAAGATGAGAAACTTTATTAGAAATTTAGCAATAATAATCAAACACAAAATAAATATGACAAATTGTAAAAATTAAATTGAATTCGGTAATAACATGGATCTTCTGTAAGATAATAACCAAAGAGTTTAGAAAAACTCTGATGGAAGCAAGAAAAAATAATTTTTAGATGAAGAGAAAATTACGATCTTCTAAAGATATATCCATTGATCCCCCAACTTGCCAAAATTAAGAACCTACAACAATAAAGACAAGGCCGTGTGGAGACGGTGGGAAGAGTAATCCTGTGATGAATTATTGAAGACATAGGATTTAAAAGCTCATGCCAAAGAATAAGCAATTTGGTATTAAAGAATTGCTCAGTTTGATAAGTTCCAAAAATCAGTTCAAAAAATTCATTCCAAATAACGAGAGAATCAAATGATCAACAAAAATAGGACAGAAAAATTGAATAAATGGCAAAAACTGGTGAAAATTTTTGTCACATTTTTAATTGCCTTTGCAGTTACTTTCTGTGGCTGGAATAAAATGACAGCTATTGCGGCATTAACACCAGATCCCACCATTTGTCCAGCTGATCGAACCATCAGCCCATTAGAGAAAGAATTACGAGAAGCTCTTGGGGATCAATCCCTCAATACAACCAATATCCTCACCTTCTCCAACAAACTTCTTACCTATGAAGGATGTCCAGAAGAAATGGGAGCTTGGGTAATGCTTCCTATGCCAAAAAAAGAAGCCGATCGAATGCAGGCAGTTCATAGTATTGTTTTACCAGACAATCAAGTTCTGATCTTTAATGGTAGTAGTAACCGGAATCGACTTGAGCCAACAGATAAAGATCCAAATGGAGAAATTCTTCCAGATGAGATTGTTAAAAATGGAGTTGTTTATAAATTATTTGATGGTGTTAATATCACAACTCAAGACGGTTATGATGAAGACGATTATAATGCTGTGAATAATACCAGTATTTTCAATCCTTCTTTGTCCGATCCTTACTATAAAAACGACGGTTCAGAAAAAGATTTTGATACAGTTCCTTTCACCAGAATAGCCTCCCCTGATGCTATTGTTGACGGAGAATCAAATGATTTATTCTGTTCTGGTCATTTGCATCTACCTAATGGAGATGTACTTGTCATTGGTGGAACTCGTTTTTATTATCCAGGAGTCCAATTCCAAGGAAGTAAACAGGCGAATCTATTTCATTGGGACACAAAAACTTGGGAAGAATTAGGTGTATTACCAGACGGTCATTGGTATCCGACTCTTGTACCTTTAGAAGATGGTTCAATTGCAGCTTTTTCAGGTTTGAGTGCAGGAGTATTTAATAAGATTAGTCCTATTGTGGAAATCTACAACCCCAATGAAACTGATGAGTCAAAAAAATGGCAACATCTTGATATCTCTAATGTACCTAATAGTCCTTTCACTCAAGGTATGAATGATCAGGTCTTTACTAAAGATTTAATTGACCTTTATCCTCGTATTTTACCAACCAAAGATGGTCGCTTCTTGATTACTGGAGATGGTGGTGGTAAAACTCCTCTGGTTGTACATAAAAGTGTTCACAGCTATTTCGCCAAATTTGATAAAGATGCTGAGGGTAATTATTCTATTGAATTTCAATTAGGGCCAGATCGAAAAGAGGTTTCTAAGGTTTATGGTACTGCTTCCATTGATCCTAATTCTGAAAATGGAGATATTTTACTTTATGGCGGAATTATTGGAACTAATGATATTAGCTTTGGTGCCGGTAAGTATGCTATTCGAGGTGCAAGTATTACCGCTAGTGTAGAGCGCTGGGTAGCACCAGATCCGGAGACCGATCCAGATGGTTTAGGTTACTGGACAATTGATGAAGAATTTTTAGCCAAAATTGATGAAGATATTCTTCAAAATAGCTCTTCAAATTATGCAGATCCTCAATATGAATATGTCAAGCAATCTAGCAATTTAGGTCGCTATGGTAAGCGTGCTATGGAAAATGCAGTGCTTTTGCCTAACAAGGATATCTTAGTTATCAATGGTGGTAATTATGCAGAAAATTTACCAAACTATTTTCCAACTTTACTTACTGCCGATCCTGACAAGGATTCTACCCAAGCAGATCAGCACTTGGGATTTCATACTAAAACTCTAAATCCAGATAATCAACCTCGGTTGTATCACAATAATGCTCTTTTACTACCAGATGCACGGGTATTAGTTTTAGGAGGAAATAATTCTCGGGCAGCTAGATATGTAGATGATGGGGAAGTAGAGGTAAATACTTACCATGACTTTAATTTCGTACCTAAAGGTTATACCGCTAACAGTGGAGAAATTTATCAACATTCTATCTTCTATCCTCCTTATCTCTTTACCCAGGGTGCGCGTCCTGAAATTGAAACAGATATTGACACTATTTCTTATGGCGAAACTGAAACTATCACTGTAAGCAATTCTTCTGGAGATGGTACTGATGATTCTATGGTTCTCATTAAATTGCCCTCCGTTACTCACTCTTTCGATCGAGGACAACGTTTTGTAGAACTAGAGAAAAGTTATGATGGAGCGGGAGTTATTTCTTTCACTGTGCCTACTGATAGATTTTATTCTCCACCAGGATATTATATGCTTTTCTATGTGAATGCTGAAGGTACTCCTAGTCACGCAAAAATTGTTAGCTTAAGCTAGTTGCAAAAACTTTAAATCAGTTTTGAAATCCCTAGTTTACACCTTTGATGTTATTGTAAATAGGGTTTCAATCCTATAAATCAAATATCTACATAGATATTTTTCGTCTCAAAACAAAAATAATAGGAATTTAAATTATGGTAGATATCAACCAAATTGTAGAAATTGAACCACTTACCCAAAAGGAATATCAACCTTTATTCAGTAAGTTGCAAGGTAATATTGTTAAATCTCACGGTCGAGAAAATGCAGTACATTTTTTCCTCAAATTCAAATCAGATGTACAAGCAGCTAAAGAATGGTTAGGTGGTTTTACTCGTAGACACGTAACTTCAGCTTTAGCACAATCTTATGAAGCTAAATGGTATCGAGATACTAATCAAATTGGTACACCATTTGCTAACGTCTTTTTGAGTCGTTTTGGTTATCAAAATTTAGGATTAATTACTCCTGCTAATGCTCCTTTCCAAGATAATTATTTTCTAGATACTATGAAAGGACCTTTATCTCAAAAAGGTTTTCTCGATCCTGAATCTAGAACATGGGAACAGGGCTTTCAACAGGATATCGATGCGCTAATCTTGATAGCTGATGATGATGTGGATAATCTACGTAAATTAATTTCAGAAGAACATGCAGCCTGTGCTCTTGTCGCTGAGATAGTTAACATAGAACATGGCTTTGTGCTTCGCAATGACAAAAATCAAGTAATTGAACACTTTGGTTTCCGTGATGGGGTTAGTCAACCTCTTTTCTTGAAAAGAGATATTGAGAAAGAGAGAAAGTGCAATCCTGCCAATTTTTCTGAGTGGGATCCTAGTGCACCTTTAAGTTTAGTCTTGCTTGAAGATCCTTTTGGTGGAGAAGAGGATTGTTATGGTAGCTATTTGGTTTACCGTAAGTTAGAACAAAATGTTCAAGGTTGGGTTGATGATGTTGTCAATAAACTTGCTCCTGCATTAGGTATTGATCCTAATTTGGCAGGTGCATATACTATGGGCCGTTTTCAAGATGGTACTCCTGTAGTTCTTCGTGAGACTCCAATTGGTGGTATTGATCCTGCAACTAATAATTTTAATTTTAAAGATGATTCTACTGGATCTAAATGTCCTTTCCATTCTCATATTCGTAAAACTAATCCCCGTGGCGATACTGGAGATATTTTAGGACTTGTTCCTTTAGAAGAGGAAAAAATGCACCGGATTACCCGTCGTGCTATTAGTTATGGGGAATCAGATCCTAATCAACAACCAGAAACAGGTTCAGGATTATTGTTCTTATGCTTCCAAGGTAATATTGCTAATCAGTTTGCTTTTATGCAAAGCAATTGGGCTAATCAAGCTGCATTTATAAAACCTGAAACAGGAAGCGATCCTGTTGTTGGCCAAGGACCAACTTTGACTGAATCATATAAGAATTGGCCTGCTACATGGGGTGAAACAGAACGCAAAACTGCTGATTTTTCTCACTGGGTTAGTATGAAAGGTGGTGAATATTTCTTTACTCCTTCTATTCCTTTCCTAGAATCTCTTAATGCTGCTTCTGTTCGTGTGGTGCAATTGGTCTCTAAATTGAGTAATAAGCTTATTGATGTTGCTGGTGGTAGCATGGATGATGGTGCTGATATTATCCAATGGCCTAGCAATGGTGGTGATAATCAAAAGTGGTTGCTTGAAGATGCTGGTAATGGTTATTTCTTTATTCGCAGCAAAAAGAGTGGCAAGGTTTTAGATGTTACTGGCGGCAGTATTGAAAATTGTGCCAAAATTATTCAATTTACCAAGCATGGTGGGGATAATCAGTTATGGCGATTTGAAGATTGTGGTAATGGTTATTTCTATGTGGTTTCTAAAAAGAGTGGCAAGGTTTTAGATATTACTGGTGCTAATCCTGAAGATGGTACTCCTATTATCCAATATGAGAAGAAGGCTGAAAATACTGATAATCAACTTTGGATGCTTCAAGATGTCTAGTTTTTCTTAATTTCTATCTTTTTTAGTTTTTTTGCCTCTTTCTGGCATGAATGGTTGTTTACGAGTTCCTCTATTTTTAGGG